>NZ_PQHY01000124.1:0-12133 GCF_003385175.1 Amycolatopsis ruanii | reverse complement strand
GCGGGGCGATGCGGGGGTGCTGGGTGTGGCGGTGGAGTTGGAGTCCGGGGTGGGTGCCGCGCGGGCTCGAGGGGCGCGGGGGAGCGGAGGTGGGTCGCCGCGCTGACCGGCGGCTGCGTGGCCGCCGTCCGTCGGCCGTGCTCGCGGGTGTGGCGCGTCGTCGAGCGGTGCTTCTGCCTGCGGTCGCCCAGTCTGGGCGCGCTGCCCATTGTGGACGAATCCGGCACTGTCGGGTGAAAAGCCGCTCGCGGAGTTTGCCGTCTGGGCACACCAGGGAACCACCGCCACGAGTATCCGGAGTGGACCCACCGGGGCCCGCCCCGAGAGGAGGCTCACCGTGAGTGGATGGGTGCGGGTGCACGACGAGCCAGGAGGGCTGAACGCGACCTTCGTCCTCGCCCGGCCGCGCTCCGGCACCGTCGGCGAGACCCAGCGCGTCGCCCACGTCTTCCCGCTGCCCGCGGAGCGGCCCGGGCTGCTGGTCGCCTACTGCGGCTTCGAAGGCCGCCGCGGTGAGCTGGACCTGCTGGACCGGCCCGTCGGCATGCCGTGCGAGCGATGCCTGGTCGTGGCCGCCCGCCGGGCCGGCGCCGGCACCATCCCCCAGCAGCGGCGCAACTGAGCGGACGAGCGTCCCACGCAAACCCCCTCGAACAGAACCTCCTTGACGCACGTCTGCGGTCAAACTTAAAGTACAGTCGTCCACAAACTTTCGAGGGGGCGGCATGACCACCGACGTGCTCACCGGAACCTTGCGCGGCGCACCCTGGCGGCGGCTCGCGATCCTCGGCGACAGCGTCGCCGAGGGGCTGGGGGACCCGGCCGACGGCTACCCGCCGCCACCGTGGGCCGACCGGCTGGCGGACCTGCTGCGCGAACACCAGCCGGACCTGGCCTACGCCAACCTCGGCCTCCGCGACACGCGCGCCGCCCAGGTGCGGGACACCCAGCTCGCCGCGGCCCTGGACTTCCGGCCGGACCTGGCGGTGGTCGCGGCCGGTGGCAACGACATGCTCCGCCGCTCCTTCGACCCCGTCGCGGTCGAGCAAGCGCTGTCCGAAATCGTTTCCGCGCTCCGCGCAGCCGGGGCCGCGGTGGTGATCATGGGCCTGTTCGACATCTCCCGCTCCCCGCTCGCGGCCGCGGACCTGCGCGACGGGCTCCGCGTCCGGCTGGCCCAGCTCGCGCGGCTCACCCGCCGCGTCGCCGACCGGCACGGCGCCTGGTACGTCGACCTCGGCGACCATCCCGCGTCAGCCGACGCAGGGATCTACAGCGCGGACCGGTTGCACGTCAACGCCCGCGGCCACGCGATCGTCCTCGCCGAGACCGTCCGCCGCCTCGCGGCGGAACTGCCGCGCTGACCCGCCCGAGGATCGTCGACGGTGCGCTGAGCCAGTACGACCGGTTCGCCGACCTCATCGAACCGGCCGACGCCGGCTGGGACACGCCGACGCGGTGTACCGGATGGCGGGTGCGGGACGTCGCCGCCCACGTCGTCGGCAACGCCGTGGACACCGCCGACGGCACCATCGGCAGACGCAGCCCCGACGAGCAGGCCGCCGCCCTCCGGCACCACGACCCGGCCGAACTGGCCGCGATGCTCCGCGCGGCCAACGGAAGACTCCGCACGTCACTGTCCAGACTGGACGACGAGCTGTGGGGCAAACCCAGCGGCGTGCCGGGCCGGACGATCGGCAACGGCGTCCTGACCCTGTGGTACGACGCCTACGTCCACGGCGACGACATCCGCGCGGCACTGGGCCGGGAGTCCGAACGGGACGGTGGTCTGGCCGCCGCCGTGCACTGGGTCGCCGACACCCTCCGGCAGCGCGGATGGGGGCCGGCGCGACTCGACCTGCGCGGCTTCGGCCCGATCGACATCGGCGACGGGGGAGAAACCGTGCAGGCCGACGCGCTCGACTTCGTGCTCGCCGCGTCCGGGCGCCGGGACCCGGCCGCGCTCGGCCTTGCCGACGACGTCAACGTGTACTCACGCTGACCCCTTCTGGGCCGCCGCGTACGCGAGCTTGTCCGGGTTGACGATGGTGCGCAGGGCGACCAGGCCGTCCGCGCCCGGCTCGGGCACCACGATCCCGAACAGCTCACCCCACAGGTGCATCGCGATGCCCGGTTCGCCGTTGATCGAGCGCACCGAGAACTCGATCTCCCCCGCGCGGGGATCGCGCACCAGGCCGGCGACGTAGCGAGCGACGCGCTCGCGCCCGGACACCGGACGCCGGGCCGCGCTGACCTTGCCGCCACCGTCCGCCCAGGACACGACCTCCTCGGCGAACATCCGCTCCAGCGCCGCCACATCGCCGTGCACGGCCGCGGCGAGGAACCGCTCCACGATCGCGCGGCGTTGCTCGGCCGTCGCGGTGAAGCGTGTGCGCCCGTCGCCGACGTGCTGCCGCGCCCGGCGGTAGAGCTGGCGGACGTGGGTCTCGTCGAGGTCGAGGATCTCACCGATCTCGCGGTGGCTGTGGCCGAACGCCTCGCGCAGCACGAACGCCGCGCGCTCCGGCGGGGTCAGCCGTTCCAGCAGGACGAGCAGCCCGATCGACAGCGACTCACGCTGCTCGGCGGTCTCCAGCGGGCCCAGCTCGCCGCCTCCGGTGAACACCGGCTCCGGCAGCCACGGCCCGGTGTAGAGCTCGCGCCGCGCCCGCGCGGAGGTGAGCCGGTTCAGGCACAGGTTCGTGACGACCTTGGTCAGCCACGCCTCGGGCACCTCGACGCCGGTGCTCGCGTCCCAGCGGAGGTAGGCCTCCTGCACGACGTCCTCGGCCTCGGACGCCTCGCCGAGCAGCCGGTAGGCCAGGCCGAGCAGGCGCGGGCGGTTGGCTTCGAACAGGGCGAGGCGGTCCACGCCCCCAGGCTACTGGCCCTGCTGCGGATCGAAGTCGTCGTGCGGGTCTCCCTCGGAGGTGCCCTGCTCGCCCCGCTGGACCTGCTGTTCCTCGGCCGAGGAGTCCTCGGCGCCGGGCAGGTCCTCGCGCGGGTCGTCGTGCTTGCGTTCCATGCGCCCGGGCTACCCGGCGGCGGCGGGCCGAAACGGTTCAGGCCGGTGGTTCGGTGGTGCGGTAGATGGTGGTCAGCCACACGTCGAGCAGCACGTCGACCACGTCCGCCTCGGGCACGGCCGGCCCGTCACCGCCGAAGGTGGCGTACAGGACGCGCTCGTTCATCGAGTTCAGCGCGATCGCCAGGTCCCGCGCGGGAAGCCCGGCCGGAGCCGCGCCGCGCGCCCGCTCCGCCTCGATGGCTTCGGCGGTGCGGCGGACCCACGTCTCCATCATGCCCGCCCACAGCTCCCGCACTTCGGCGTTGGTGTGGCGGGCCTCCGCCGCCGCGAGGGCGACCGCGCGGTGCGCGCGGAAGGTCGTGTAGATCGCGTCCAGGCACTGCCGCCAGCGCTGCGCGGGGCTCGGGCCGGGGGTGTCGAACACCGCCGAGGACGCCCGGTCGGCCTCCTCGGTGACCCGGTCGAGCAGCGTGAGCAGCACCGCGTCCTTGGAGCGGAAGTAGAAGTAGAACGTCGGCCGCGAGATCCCGGCGCCGCGGGCGAGGTCGTCAGTGGAGATCTCGCTCAGCGGCCGCTCCGCGAGCAGCCGCTCGGCGGTGGCCAGGATCGCCAGCTCCCGTTCGTCGCCGCTGGGCCGGGGCGCGCGCCGGCCGCGAGCAGCGCGGGCGCGGACGGCGGGATCGGTGGCCATGCCGTCACCGTAGCAGGCTGTCGACGCCCTGTCGGCGCTCTCGACAGGGTGTTGACCGTCTCGACATACCGTTGGTACGTTGCGGTTCAGACGCCGGAGGAACGGGGAAGCGATGACGCTGGAACACGTCGACGTCCTGATCGTCGGTGCCGGGCTGTCCGGCATCGGCGCCGCCAGTCACCTGCAGGCGGAGTGTCCGGGCCGGTCGTACGCGATCTTCGAGTCGCGCGGTGCGATCGGCGGCACCTGGGACCTCTTCCGCTATCCGGGCGTGCGCTCGGACTCGGACATGTTCACGCTCGGCTACTCGTTCGAGCCGTGGACCGACGCGAAGGCGATCGCCGACGGCCCGTCGATCCGCGAGTACGTGCAGCGCACCGCGCGCACCCGCGGCATCGACCGCAGGATCCGGTTCCACCACCGCGTGGTGCGGGCCGAGTGGTCCTCCGGCGAAGCACTGTGGACGGTCGAGGCGGAGCGCTCGGACACCGGTGAGCGCGTGCGGATCACCTGTGACTTCCTGTTCGTCAACTCCGGCTACTACCGCTACGACCAGGGCTACGCGCCCCAGTTCCCGGGGCAGGACGAGTTCACCGGGACCGTCGTGCACCCGCAGCACTGGCCGGAGGACCTGGACTACACCGGCAAGCGCGTCGTGGTGATCGGCAGCGGGGCCACGGCCGTGACGCTGCTGCCCGCGATGGCCGGCGACGCGGCGCACGTGACGATGCTGCAGCGCTCGCCCAGCTACGTGCTGTCCCTGCCGGGCACCGATCCGGTCGCCGACAAGCTGCGCGGGGTGCTGCCGGCCAAGGTCGCCTACCCGATCGTGCGGTGGAAGAACGTGGTGTCGGCGATGCTGTTCTTCCAGCTCAGCCGCCGCAGCCCGGGAGTTGTCCGGAAGTTCCTGCGCAAGGCCGTCTCCGCCCAGCTGCCGCGCGGTTTCGACGTGGACCGGCACTTCAACCCCAGCTACGACCCGTGGGACCAGCGGGTGTGCTTCGTCCCGGACGGCGACCTGTTCAAGGCCGTGCGCAGCGGGAAGGCGGACATCGTCACCGACACCATCGAGACGTTCACCGCAGACGGCATCCGGCTGTCCTCGGGGCGGGTGCTGGAGGCCGACATCGTCGTCACCGCCACCGGGCTGAACCTGCTGCCCTTCGGCGGGCTGGAGCTGGTGGTCGACGGCGAGCCGGTGGAGCTCGGCGAACGGCTGGCGTACAAGGGGATGATGCTCTCCGGCGTGCCGAACTACGCGTTCACCATCGGCTACACCAACGCGTCCTGGACGCTGAAGGCCGACCTCGTCGCCGGGTACGTGTGCCGCCTGCTCAACCACCTCGACGAGCACGGCTACACCACCTGCACCCCGGTGCCGCCGCCGTCGGTCACCGCGACCGAGCCGCTGATCGACCTCAAGTCCGGGTACGTGCTGCGCAGCCTGGACAAGCTGCCCAAGCAGGGCCCGGCCGCGCCGTGGCGGCTGTTCCAGAACTACCCGCGCGACGTGCTGCTGATGCGGCACGGGTCGCTGGAGGACGACGCCATGCGGTTCGCGCGCACCGCGAAGCAGGCGAAGGAGCGGGTGGCCTGATGCGGCGCTACACCTTCGACGGCGGCACGGCCGTGGTGACCGGTGCGGCGAGCGGGATCGGTGCGGCGCTCGCGCACGCCCTGGCCGCGCGGGGCTCGAACCTGGTGCTGCTGGACCGCGACGCCGACCGGCTGACCGCGGTGACCAAGGCCGTGGGATCCACTGTGGACGTATCGGCGCACGTGGTCGACCTGGCTTCGGCGGAGGAGACGGCCGCGGCCGCCGAGCGGGTGCTGGCCGAGAACCCGCGCCTGACGCTGCTGATCAACAACGCGGGCGTGGCGCTGGGCGGGCGGTTCGACCAGCTGACGCTGGAGGAGTTCGGCTGGGTCGTGGACGTCAACTTCCGCGCCCCGGTCCAGCTGACCCACGCGTTGCTGCCCGCGCTCAAGGCCGCGCCCGGCTCGCACATCGCCAACGTGTCCAGCCTGTTCGGGCTGATCGCGCCGCCCGGGCAGTCGGCGTACTCGGCGAGCAAGTTCGCCATCCGCGGGTTCACCGAGGCGATCCCGCACGAGCTGGCCGGGCAGGTCGGCGTCACGTCGGTGCATCCGGGCGGCATCCGCACCCGGATCGCGGAGTCGGCGCGCGTCGGCAGCGGCGTGCCCGGCGGGATGGACACCCGGCAGTGGGAACGCGTGCTGCGGATGGACCCGGCCAAGGCGGCGGCGGTCATCGTGGACGCGATCGAGCACCGCAAGCCGCGCGTGCTGATCGGCTGGGACGCGAAGATCCCGGACCTGCTGGTGCGGCTGCTGCCCGGCGCGCACAGCCGTCTGCTGGGAAGGCTTCGCTGACCGTGGACTTCGTGGACGTGCGCGGGCGGCGGGCCCGCTACCGGGTCGCGGGTGACGGGCCGCCGGTCCTGCTGCTGCACGGGATCGGCCGGAGCCTGCGGGACTGGTCGGAGCAGCAGGACCTGCTCGCCGACGAGTACCGCACCTACAGCGTCGACCTCGCCGGCTTCGGGATGTCGGAACCGTTGCCGGGCAAGCACACGCTGGCGGCGCTGGCCGGGTTCGCGGCGGACTTCCTGGACGCGGTGGGGGAGACCGGCCCGGTGCACGTGGCCGGCAACTCCCTCGGCGGCGCGGTCGCGATGCGGTTGTCGGTGGACGCGCCGGAGCGGGTGCGCAGCCTGGCGCTGGTGAACAGCGCCGGTTTCGGCCGCGAGGTGACGATGGCGCTGCGGCGGCTCGCGTTGCGGCCGCTGGGGAAGCTGCTGCTGCGCCCGAGCCGGTCGGCGGCGATGCGGGTGGAGCGGGCGTTGTTCCACGACCGCGCGTTCGCGACGCGGGAGCGGGTCGAGCACGCGCTGGAGATCGCCCGGCAGCCGCACGCGGCGCGGGTGATGCTGGAGACCGCCCGCGGACTGGGCGGTTTCCGCGGCGTGCGGGAGGACTGGCGTGCCGAGCTGATCCAGGCGGTGGCCGCGCGGGCCCTGCCGACGCTCGTCGTGTGGGGTGATCGGGACCTGATCCTGCCCGCCCTGCACCTGGATGCCGCCCGGCGCGCGTTGCCGCACGCGCAGACGCGGTTGTTCACCGGCACCGGGCACATGCCGCAGATCGAGCGGGCCAAGGAGTTCCACGACCTGGTGACGGAGTTCTGGGCGGAGCAGGTCACGACCAGGGCGTGACCTGCCGCGGCACCCGTTCCCCGTCCAGGACCACGCCGTCCAGGCTCAGCTGCAGCGCCATCCGCCCCGCCGAGCGCCGAGTCAACGACCCGGACCTCAGCGGCGCAGCGCCTTGCGCGCCAGCCAGTTGCCGAGGAACTGCGCGCCCTGCACCAGCACGATGATCGTGACGACCGCCAGCCACGTCACCACCCAGTCGAACCGGTGGTAGCCGTAGGTGATGGCGAAGTCGCCGAGCCCGCCGCCGCCGACCGCGCCCGCCACCGCCGTCATGTCGACGATCGCGACGAACACGAACGTGTAGCCCAGCACCAGCGGTCCGAGCGCCTCCGGCACCAGCAGCGTCAGGATGATCCGCAGCGGGCTCGCGCCCATCGCGCGCGCCGCCTCGATCACGCCCGGGTCGATGGTGACCAGGTTCTGCTCGACGATCCGGGAGATCCCGAACGTCGCGGCGAACACCAGCGCGAACGTCGCCGCCGCGGTTCCCAGCTGGGTGCCCACGACGAAGATCGTCACCGGCCCGATCGCGGTGATGAAGATGATGAACGGGATCGGCCGGATGATGTTGACCAGCACGTTGAGCACGGTGAACACGAACCGGTTCGCCAGCAGCCCGCCCGCGCGCGTGGTGTAGAGCAGGATGCCCAGCACCAGCCCGAGCGCGCCGCCGACGACGAGCGTGACCACGGCCATGCCCAGCGTCTGCGCGATCGCCTCCCAGAACACCGGGCCCAGGGTCTCCCAGTCCAGGCTCATGCCGCGATCTCCTCGATCTCGGTGGTGGCGCGCAGGTCCGCGATGAGCGCGTCCACGTCGGCGTCCGCGCCGATCAGCTCCAGCGTGAGACCGCCGAACGACCGGCCGGACAACGCGGTGATGCCGCCGTAGACGATCTCGAACCGCACGTTGTGCTTGCCGACCGCGTCGGACAGGACCGCGCCGAGCCGCCCGTCGTCGTGGACCTTCGCCGTCACCAGCCGCCCGCCGTGCCGCGCGCGGATGCGGTCGAGGTCGGCGCCCTCCGGGGTGTCCCGGACGACCGACCCGACGAACCGCTGCGCCGCGTGTGTCTTCGGCGACGAGAACACCTCGAACACGCTGCCCTGCTCGATGACCCGGCCCGAGTCGAGCACCGCCACCCGGTCGGCGATCTCCCGCACGACCTCCATCTCGTGGGTGATCACCACGATCGTCACGCCCAGCTCGGTGTTGACGCGCTCGAGCAGCCGCAGCACCTCGCCGGTGGTCTCCGGGTCGAGCGCGCTGGTGGACTCGTCGGCCAGCAGGATCTTTGGGTTCGTCGCGAGCGCCCGGGCGATCCCGACGCGCTGCTTCTGCCCGCCGGAGAGCTGGTCCGGGTAGTGCCACGCCTTGTCGGTGATGCCGACGAACTTCAGCAGCTCGGCCACCCGCGCCTTGCGGCGTTCCTTGTCCCACCCGGCGATCTTCAGCGGGTAGGCCACGTTGCCGAACACCGTTCGGGAGCGGAACAGGTTGAACTGCTGGAAGATCATCCCGATCCCGGCCCGCACCCGGCGCAGCTCCCGCTCGTTCAGCGTGGTCAGGTCCACACCGTCGACGAGCACCCGCCCGGAGGTGACCGGTTCGAGCGCGTTGACCAGCCGGACCAGCGTGCTCTTGCCGGCGCCGGAGTAGCCGATGATGCCGAAGACCTCACCCGCGCCGATCGTCAGGTCGACGTCCGCCAGCGCGGTGACGTCACCGAAGCGCTTGGTGACGCCCTGGAACTCGATGAGCGCGTTCACTTCTTCGCGGCCCGCACGGTCTGTTCGAGGCGGTCCAGGATCGCCTGCAGGTCGGTGTTGGGGCGCTCCACCAGCACGGCGGTGTTCTTCGACTCGGCCCGCACCTCGCCGGCCACGCGCGGATCCCGGTAGAGCTGGGCCAGCTTGAGGTAGGTCGGGTTGTCCTTGTCCTGGGCGCGGGTGACGAAGGTGTTGATGTAGGGCTCCGCGGACGGGTTCGCCGGGTCGTCGTTGAACAGCGCCGTCGACGGGTCGAGGTTCGCGTCCAGGGCGAAGTTGTTGTTGACGATCGCGCCGTCGACCGACGGGAGCGCGGCCACGGTCTGCGAGGCGTCCACCGGGGTCACGGTGACCTTCGAGGCGGCCTGGTCGATCTCGGCCGGGGTGGACAGCACGGTCCCGCCGCCGCGCAGCGAGATCAGGCCGGCCGACTGCAGCACCAGCAGGGCACGCGCCTGGTTGGTCGGGTCGTTCGGGATCGCGATCTGCCCGCCGCGCGGGATGTCGGCCACGGTGGCGTGCTTGCGCGAGTACAGGCTCAGCGGCACCACGTAGGTCGAGCCGACCGGGGTGAGGTCCTGGTTCGCGCTGACGTTGTAGTTGGCGAGGAACAGCAGGTGCTGGAACAGGTTCACGTCCAGCTGGCCCTGCGCGAGCGCCGGGTTGGCCTGCGTGTAGTCGGAGAAGTTGACCAGCTCCAGGTCGATCCCGTTCTCGGCGGCGACCTGCCGGAAGGCCTTCCAGTAGTCGGCGCTCGCGTCGGTGACCCCGATCTTCACGGTGGTGTGGCCGGCGCTGGTGCCGGAGTCCGACGTCGTGTTGACGACGATCAGGACCACGGCGACGAGGACGACGACCACGGCGAGGATGACGCCGGCCAGCGGGCCGCGTTTCCGGCGCGGCTTCTCGGGGAGGACGGCGTCGTCGGAGGAGTTTTCGGACATGGCGCCATCCTGCCGCCGGTCACCGGAACGGGGGACAACCGTCCCACATGGTGATCGGCGGCAGGATGGATTTGCCTTCGATCGTCAGGCTGTGCTAGCGGCCCGCCGTCGAATCATCCGCGGTAGCGGCCCTGGGTCTGGACGTTCAGCTCGTCCATCCGCACCGACTTCGCGCTCGCCGTGCGCGGGTCGTGCAGGGCGAACACGTCCAGGCCCTTCTGGATGTCGGAGGAGTAGATGTGGCCGTTGTAGTAGTAGGCCGACCACGACCCGCCGGTGATCAGCTGCTCGTTCGACAGCGGGCCGCGCTCCCAGTAGGCCAGCTCCTTCGGGTGGGCGGAGTCGGTGAAGTCCCACACCGAGATCCCGCCTTGGTACCAGGCCTGGACCATGATGTCGCGGCCCTTGACCGGGATCAGCGAGCCGTTGTGCGCCACGCAGTTCTCGGTCTGCGCCTGCTCCCGCGGGATCTTGAAGTAGCTCGCGAAGCGCAGGCTGCGGTCGTCGCCGCGGCCGGTGATGTCGTAGATCGCGTCCGCGCCGCGGACCGCGCCGATCGCCGCCGTGCACGCCGGCTGGCCGCCGCCGCCCAGCTCGTCGGTGAAGACGACCTTGGTGCCCTGGTTGTTGAACGTCGCCGAGTGCCAGAACGCGAAGTTCGTGTCGTCCTGGACCTGCTCGATGATCCGCGGCCGCTCCCGGTCGGAGATGTCGAACAGCACCCCGTCACCCATGCACGCGCCGGCCGCCAGGTCCTTCTCCGGGTAGGCGGTGATGTCGTGGCAGCCCGAGGTCTCGGTGACGTAGTGGTTCGGGAAGGTGCCCGGGATGCCGCGGTTGCCGCCGGCCTCGCCGAAGACCACCGGCTCGTTGACGACGGCCGCGGCCGCCGGGTTGTGCACCGGGACCTTGACCACCGAGATCAGGTCGTGCGGCGGCCGGCAGTCCGGGAACTCGGCACGCGGGCTGTAGGAGGAGACGTAGAGGTAGACGTCCTTGCCGTTCTTGCCCGGCACCAGCGTGTGGGTGTGCGAACCGCACTTCGTCTCGACCGCGGCCACGTACTTCGGGTTGGCCAGATCGCTGATGTCGAAGACCTTGATGCCCTCCCACGAGTTCTTCTCCGTGGCCGGCTGGCTGGTGCTGGCGCAGGAGTTGTCGCTGCGCGAGGAGTCGGTGGACAGGAACAGCAGGTCGCCGGACACCGAGACGTCGTTCTGCGAGCCGGGGCAGAGCACCTGGCTGACGATCGCCGGCTTGCTGGGCTTGCTGATGTCGTAGATCGTGAAGCCGCTGTAGTTGCCGACGATCGCGTGGTCATCGGTGAACGCGATGTCGGTCCCGAGGGCGTTCACGTTGTCGAACGGGGCCTGCTTCGGGATGTTCGCCAGGTGCTGGATGTTGCGGGACTGCCTGACCTCGTCGACCCCCGGGATGCCGGGCTCGGCCGACGCCGGTGCGGCGCCGAGCGTGGTCAGCGACAGGGCGAGCGCGCCGGTTAGCGCGAACAGCCGGCGTCTGCGTCGGTTCCCCAGAGCCACGTGGCCAACCCCTTTCGGTTCGGAAGAAAAACGAAGTATGACCGAATCTCCCGCCTCGGCGACAGCGCCGAAAGTAGGCTTTTTCCTGCGGTACGGTCGCGGGTACGGACGAGTGCGAGGAGGGCCCGTGCGGGGGTTCGTCGTGGGAACGTTGCTGGCAGCGGCGGTGCTGGGCGCGGCGTGCGCGCCGGAACCGGAGGCGCCGCCGGTCGTGGTGCCGGGCGCGCCCGGGGAGCCGGCCCGGACGCTGCCCGCGGACGAGGCGAGCGCGGCGGTGCCGTCGAACCGGCACAACGACGCCGACGTGTCGTACGTGCAGCGGATGATCATGCACCACCAGCAGGCGATCCGGATGGGCGAGCTGGTGCCGGCGCGGGCCGCGCGGGAGGACGTGAAGGGCCTGGCGGCCCGCATCGCGGCGACGCAGGGGCCGGAGATCACGTCGATGACCGCGTGGTTGCGGCAGCGGGGGCTGGAGGTGCCGGGGGAGCACTCCGGTCACCACGGCTCGCACGCCGAGCACGGCCCGATGCCGGGGATGGCGACCGAGGAGCAGCTGGCCGCGCTGGCGGCCGCGTCCGGGCCCGAGTTCGACCGGCTGTTCCTGCAGCTGATGACCGCGCACCACGAGGGCGCGATCACGATGGCGACCGAGGTGCTGGGCGCCGGGGCGGACGTGTTCGTGGAGGAGATGGCGACCGACGTGATCGCCTCGCAGACCGACGAGGTCCACCGGATGCGCGCGATGGCCGGCTGACGCCGGCCCCGGGAGGGCAGGACTCGCGCCCGCGAGCGTGGGACTCGCGTGCGGGAGGGTGGGACTCGCGTGCTGTCGCCAGTTCCACAGTCATTGCCGCGAGTTCTGCACTCGGTGCTGTGAGTTCTGCACTCGGAGTCGCGGGTTCTGAGGTTGGGGCTGCGAGT
>NZ_PQHY01000123.1:0-12157 GCF_003385175.1 Amycolatopsis ruanii | reverse complement strand
GCCCTGGCGTGCGGCGAGCGCCGGGTGGGCCGTGGTGCTCGGTGGGGTGGCCGGTGGCGCGTGGCGTGTGGGGGGCGCCGGGTGAGCTGTGGCGTGCGGCGGGCGCCGGGTGGGCTGTGGTGCTCGGTGGGGTGCCGCGCTGGTCGTGGTGTGCGGCGAGCCGTGCTCGTGGGGTGCCGGGTGCGTAGGTGGCGGGCTTCTCGCGGGCACGGGATCGGTACGCCGTGGTCCGTTGGGGTCATTGCGGCGCCGCCGCGCCGGGGAGGGAGGACCCTGGCTTTCCCTCGCCCGCGAGGCGTGTCATCAGGTCCGCCGCGATGCGCAGCACGTCGCGTTCGGCGGGGGTCAGCTCCGTGCGCAGCGCCTCGGCCAGCCAGGCGTTGCCGTCGCGCACGTGGTCGTCCAGGGCGGCCCGCCCCTGGGCGGTGAGCCTGATCGTCTGCTGGCGGCGGTCCCGGTCGTCGCGCGATCGTTCGACCAGTCCGGCCTCGTCGAGGGCGTTGATCGTCCGGGTGAGCGACTGCGGCTGCAGCCCCTCGACGTCCGCCAGCGCGGTCGGCGTCAGCGGGCCGCCGTGCCGCAGGTTCGCCAGCACCGACGTCTCCAGCCGCGTCAGCCCGGTCCGCCCGGTCTCGGCACGCAGCCGCTGCGCCAGACGGGACACGGCCCACCGCACGGCTCCCGCGGTCTCCCAGCAAGCATCGTTCACAGGTGCCACGCTAAAGCTTAATAAACACCCAGTCAAGCCAACGCAGCACCCCGAAAATAACAAGCTTATGCTTACTGTCTGGTGCTGGTGCGGACGACCACCGACCACGGGGCCTCACCCGGGGCGTCGGCCCCCAGGGCGATCAGCGCGCAGCTCCGGCCCTGCTCGCACAGGGACTGCGCAACCGTGGTGAGCCCCTCCCGCTCCGCGTCCGGATCGTCGTCCCACCCGGCGACGGCCACGTCCGCCGGCACGCGCAGCCCCCGGCGGCGGGCGGCGTCCAGGACGGCGAACGCGAGCTGATCGCTCATCGCCACCACCGCGTCGGCCCCGGTGTCCAGCAGCGCGTCGGCCAGGGGTGCGGCTTCGGCCCGGTCGTTGCGCGCCACCACGGCCACCGGCATCGCCCCGGCGTCGAAGCCCGCGTCCCGGCAGTGACCGGCGATGCCGCGCAGCCGCTCGCGCGTCACCGGGAACTCCACGCTCTCCGGATCCGGCCCGGTCTCCAGACGCGCCCTGCGGTCCCGCCCGAACGGGAAGCTCAGCACGGCCGGCCGGGCCGCACCGGCGAACACGCGCGCCGCCAGTTCGCGAGCCGAGGCCCGGTTGTCGATCGTGACCACCCGGGCGCCGGGCACGGCCGGGCCGCCGTGCACCGCGACCGGCTTGCCCAGCCCGGTCACCACGGGCAGCACCGGATCGGTGTCGGCGGTGGTCCACACGATGTAGCCGTCCACCGATGCCGACGTCACCCGCTCGACGTCGGTGTCCTCCCCGGTGGTCGGAATCAGGTTCAGCCCGGTCCCGCGCTCCCGGCAGACCTCGGCGACCCCGGTGAGGAACCTCCGGGCCTGCGGGTCCTCGAAGGCGTAGGCGAGGTGCTCGCCGAGCGCGACCCCGATCGTGCCGGTGCGGCGGCGGCGCAGCGACCGCGCGGTCGGGTCCGGCCCCCGGTAGCCCAGCTCGGCGGCGACCGCGCGGACCCGGCGCAACGTCTCCGGCGCGACCCGGTCCGGCTGGTTGTAGCAGTACGACACCGTCATCGGCGAGACACCGCTGCGGCGCGCCACCTCGGCCATCGTGACGCGCGGCGATCCCGGGCTGGACATGCCCCCACCCTATCTGTGTATCGTTACACAATGCGCATCCAGAGGACGGGTGTCGCGCTCGGAGCGCTCAGCGCCGCCTGCTTCGTGTCCGTGACGTCGGAGAACCTGCCGGTCGCCCTGCTGCCGCAGTTCGCGGCCGGGTTCGGCGTCTCCGGCTCGGCCATCGGGCTGCTGATGACCGGGTACGCGATCGTGGTCGCGGTCTCGGTGGTGCCGCTGGTCGCGCTGACGGCCCGCTGGGACCGCCGCACGGCCGCGCTCGTCACGGTCGCGGCCATCGCGGTGTCGAACCTGCTGCTGGCGCTCGCACCCGGGTACGCCGTCGCGGTGGTCGCCCGGCTGGTCGCGGCGGCCGGGCACGGCGTGTTCTGGTCGGTGGTCGCGCCGATGGCCGCCCGGCTGCTCGGACCGGACCGGTCCGGCCGCGCCACCGCGGTCGTCTTCGCCGGCAACTCGCTGGCGTTCCTCTTCGGGCTGCCGCTGAGCTCGTGGCTCGGGGAGACGATCGGCTGGCGGCCCACGGTCCTCGCGGTGGCCGGCGCCGCCGCGCTGGCGGCGGTGGTGGTCCGCGCGACGGTCGAGCCCACCCCCGCCGGACCGCCGGCGCCACGCCGCGGCGCGCTCGGCCGGGCCCTGCTGCCGGTCAACCTCGCCACGCTGGTCGTGGTGACCGGGCACTTCGCCGCGTTCACCTACATCACCGCGATCATCGCCGACTCGGTCCACCTCACCGGGGCGGCGACGTCGGCCCTGTTGTTCGCGCACGGCGCGGCCGGCCTGCTCGGCCTGGTCCTGATCGGGCGGCGGGTGGACAGCCGTCCGCGAGCCACCGCCCTGGTCGTCACCGGCGGCCTGGCGGTGTGCATGGTCGTGCTGCTGATCCCGGGTTCCGGCGTGGTCGCGGGCGCCGCGGTCGTGCTGTGGGCCGTGCCGGCCGGCGGGATGGCCGTGGTGCTGCAGGCCGCGGTCCTGCGGGTGGCCGCCCAGCCGGACCTGGCGTCCGCGGTCTACATCGTCGCCTTCCAGGTCGGCATCGCCACCGGCGCCGCGGTCGGCGGCGCCGCCCTCGACCACGGCGCCCTGCCCGCCGCGGTGGCGCTGGCGGCGGGCTGCGGGCTGGCCGCCACGCTGATCGTCCGGCGGTCCGCCGCGTTCCGGGGCACGCCATGAGGCCGTGGTGGCAGGACGCCGTGATCTACCAGGTCTACCCGCGCAGCTTCGCCGACAGCGACGGCGACGGCGTCGGTGACCTGCCGGGCATCCTCGAACGACTGCCGTACCTGCGGTGGCTCGGCGTGGACGCCCTGTGGATCTCACCGTTCTTCCGGTCGCCGATGCTCGACTTCGGCTACGACATCAGCGACCACACCGCCGTCGACCCGGTCTTCGGCACCGGCGCGGACGCCGACGCCCTGATCGCCGCCGCGCACGCGCACGGCCTGCGGGTGATCCTCGACATCGTGCTGGGCCACACCAGCGACCGGCACCCGTGGTTCACCACGCGCCCGGACTTCTACGTGTGGCGGGACGGGTCCGCGCCGCCGAACAACTGGCTCGCCGGGTTCCCGCCGGGCAGCCCCGCCTGGACGTGGCACCCCGGGGCGGGGCGGTGGTACCTGCACTCGCACCTGCCGCAGCAACCGGACTTGGACTGGGCCAATCCGGCGGTGCGGGCCGCGCAGCTGGACGTGCTGCGGTTCTGGCTGGACCGGGGCGTGGACGGGGTGCGGCTCGACTCGATCAACCGCCTCGGCAAGGACCCGGCGTTGCGCGACAACGTGCCCGGCGAGCCGTCGCGGCACCAGGACTGGCCGACGCTGCACGACTACCTGCGGGAGGTGCGCGCGGTCGC
This sequence comes from Amycolatopsis ruanii, assembly GCF_003385175.1. NCBI lineage: Bacteria > Bacillati > Actinomycetota > Actinomycetes > Pseudonocardiales > Pseudonocardiaceae > Amycolatopsis > Amycolatopsis ruanii. The sequence continues at coordinate 8,487 of NZ_PQHY01000123.1, read as the reverse complement.
CGACGGCTACCCGGACGTGGCGGTGATCGGGGAGGTCTGGGAGTTCGACCAGCGCCGGATCCTGCCCTACCTCGCGCCCGGCGAGCTGCACCTGGCGCACAACTTCGTGTTCGCCCGGGTGCCGTGCGACGCCACGGGAATCCGGCGCACCGTGGAGGAGTTCCTGGATCTGGCCGGGCCGGACGTGTGGCCCGCGTGGTTCCTGAACAACCACGACGAGCCCCGGATCGCGAGCCGCTGGTCCCCGGGCGGGGCGCGGCTGGCGGCGATGCTGCTGCTGACCCTGCGGGGGACGCCGTTCCTGTACCAGGGCGAGGAACTGGGCCTGCCGGACACCGCGTTGCCACCCGGGACCGGCACCGACCGCAACGGCCGCGACCCGCAGCGCACGCCGATGCCGTGGGCGCCGCCGTCCGAGGCCGGCCCCGGCGCCGGGTTCACCACCGGTGATCCGTGGCTGCCGGTGGGGGACACGGCCGAGCACCTCAACGTGGCCGTCGAGCGTCGGGACCCGGCGTCGATGCTGTCGCTGTACCGCGCGCTGCTGGCGCTGCGGCGCGCCCGGCCCTCACTGCGTCACGGCAGCCAGGTGTTCCTGGACGCGCCGCCCGGCGTGCTCGCCTACCTGCGGGTGGCGGGCCGCGAACGCACCCTGGTGGCGCTGAACTTCGGCGACACGCCCCACGCGCCCGGCTTCGGCGGCCGCCCGCTGCTGGCGACTGGGGACGTGCTGGCCCCGGGCGCCGGCGCCGTGTTCGACGCCGGTTAGCGCTTGCGGAACACCGAGCGCGGGAACAGCCGCCCGCGCCAGGACATCGGGGCGTTGCGCTGCAGGCTCCGGCGCAGCCCCTCGAACGCGGTGGCGAGATCGGCGTCCGTGGACTGGCTGGGGGAGTACCACGAGCGCTCCACCTCGGTGACCACGGTGCGCAGGTCGGTCTTCCCGGCGTCGTCCAGGTTGTGCTGCACCGCCATCTTCTGCGCCGCCGCCCGCACCGTGTCGCTCGGCGGGATCGGGATGCCGCGGTCGGCGCACTCGTCCATCAGCTCCGCCCACGCCGCGTCCGCCGCGCCCGGACGGCGCGCCGTGATCGCGGTGAGGCGCCGCCGCCGCTGGATCTCCCGCAGCACCGCCGGGGCCATCCCGGCCACCGCGACCAGCAACAGCACCAGGGCCAGCACCCAGTGCACCAGCCACGCGGTGAGCACCACGGCGACCAGCCACGCCCCGGCCGCGGCCAGCGGCAGCCAGGACGCCGTCCGCCCGCGGAACTTGCGGATCGCGAAAAACGCGCCCGCGGTCAGGGCCAGCGCGATCAGCACCAGCACCAGCGCGGTCCACCCGGTCCACCCCGGCGCCGAACCGGCCGGCGCGGCCTGCGTGCCACCCGGGTTGGCGGCGCTGCCCTGCGTCTCGGGGACACCGGTGGGCGCGACCCGCGTGGTGGACACGCTCGGCACGTCCTGCTCCTCCGAGTCCGAGGACCCGCTGGAGGTGGCGCCGGACTGCAGGTAGGGCGGGACATAGCCGCGGCCGTCGGAGCGCGGGGTCGGGTCGAAGCTGACCCAGCCCAGGTCGTGGAAGTACACCTCGACCCACGCGTGCGCGTCCTGCGAGGTGATCATGCGCGAGTCGCCGTCGGCGTAGCCGGAGGTGAACCCGACCGCCACCCGCGACGGGATGTTCAGCACCCGCAGCATCACGGCCATCGCGGAGGCGAACTGCTCGCAGAAGCCGCGCTTGCCGTTGAGGAGGAAGTCGGCCAGCGCGTCGCTGTCGGTCGCGGCGGCCGTCTCGGTGTCGTAGGTGAACCCGTTCTCGGCGCTGAAGTACCGCCAGATCGCGCTCGCCCGGTCGAAGTCGGTGGCCGCGCCCGCCGCGAGGTCCTGGGCGAGGCTGACCACGCGCGGGTCGACGCCGGTGATCTGGCTGTAGCTCGCCGGGATGTCGCCGCCGCGCGTGCTGGCCGACTCCAGCTCCTCCTTCGTCGGCTCGGCCAGGGACGCGGTCTCCACGTAGGCGGGGATGCGCTGCTTGCGCTCGCTGAAGACCGCGCCGCTGGTCGGGTCGTAGTACCAGCCCTGCGACACACCCTGCAGGCCGCGCAGCTGCCCGTACACCGGCATCCACACGTCGACCCAGTTCAGCGGCTCGATCTGGATCTGGCGCGCCTCGCCGGAGCCGTCGTCACCGGGCGCGGCCGGCAGCGGCTGGTTGGCCGGGAAACCGGCCGGCATCGGGCCGTCCGGGAGGCTCCATCCGCGGTTGGGCCGGTAGGTGTCCAGCGTGAACGCGCGCAGCAGGCGCTTGTCGTTGCCCAGGCCGCGGACGCGGAAGAGGTCGACCGTGCTGCCCTGGTCGAGCATGCCGCGCAGCGAGGTGAACGGGTTGACGCCCAGCCCGCCGGACCCGGCGCCCGCGCCGCTGCGGCCGCTGCCGGGCAGGCGCCCGACGGTGCCGACCGCGGTGATCGCGGTGCCCGCGACCAGTCCCAGGACCACGGCGACCGCGACCACGGCCACCGGTGCGGACGCGGCGGCCGGCGCATTGCCGAGGCCGGAGTCGCGGTTGCGCCAGCGGCGGTGCCGGTGGTTGCCGTCGACGGCGAGCAGGCCCGCGAAGGCCGCCGCGCCGAGCAGGAACGTCCACCACGGGAGCATGTCGTCGGCCAGCGAGGCGGGCACCGCGTAGACGCACAGCAGCACCAGGCCGGTGGCGGCGGGCGCGGACGCGGCGACCGCGAGGGTGTCCACGAGCACCGCGACCAGGCCGATCGCGATGGTCACCAGGCACAGGATCGGCGGGGTCGCCTCGACCGGCGGCAGGCCCGTGCGGATCTGCTCGAACGCCGCGGTGAGGACACCGTTGATCTCGCTGAACGCGGCCGGGCCGGGGATCACGCCGAGGATGCCGCTGCCGGTGAACACGCCGGTGATCAGCAGCAACAGCACGACGAGCTGGGCCAGCCCGACCACGGCGGTCGGCGTGCGGATGGTCCGCAGCGCGAGCCCGGTGGCGGCGACGAGCACGACGGCCACCGTGACGTACCCGAGCCAGCCGGCCTCGCCCACGACGCCGGTCAGCGAGGTGGAGGCGCACAGGGTGGCCAGGCCGGCGGCGATCGGCGCGAGGACCGAGCCCCGCCACTGCGGCGGCGGCTCCACGACGCGCTGCGTCGGCCGGTGCAGCTCCGGCCGCCCCGGCGGCGGGGCGTCGGGCTGCTGCCCGGGACGCGGCGGACGGCCGGCCAGCGTGGTCACTGCGTTCCCCCGGAGTTCAGGTGGCCGGGTGCCCGGCCGGTGGTCGGCGACGGCGCCACGCTCACAGCGCACCCCCGATCAGGGTGCCCCGCCCCGCGGCCGTGCGGCACAGATCGCCCCAGACCTGGGGCATCGGGGAGGTCGGGCCGGCCACCACGACGCCCCAGCCGGACGCGCGCAGCAGGGCCGCCGACTCCTCGGTCGCCGCCGCGCGGTGCTCGGGCGCGCTCACGCCCCCGGACCACGCCGGGGTGTCCAGCAGCACCGCCAGGCTGCGGATGCCCCGCGGCCGGAACCGCGCCAGCTCCGTCACCGCCTGGTTCGACACCGTCCCCAGGATCGCGATCAGCTCCTGCCCCTCGGCCGGATCATGACCCGTCGTCAGGTCCCGCTGGTGCGCCGGCTGCAGCGCGGCCAGCGCGTCCAGCAGCACGTTGTCGTAGCCCTCGCCGCCGTCGCCGGGCACGTCGGCCAGCGGCTTGCCGTGCTCGGTGACCAGGCGGACGCGGTGCCCGGCCCGCCGCACGTGCACGCACACGCTCGCGGCGAACGAGATCGCCCACTCCAGGCTCGCGGCCGGGCCGGTCCCGTGGTGCGCCGCGGCCCGGTGGTCGAGCAGGACGGTCGTCCCCCCGCGCCACGGCCGCTCCTCGACCCGCACCATGATCTCGTCGCGCCGCGCGGTCGAGCGCCAGTGCACCTTGCGCAGGTCGTCGCCCTGGCGGTACTGCCGCACGATCACGTCGGTCTCGCCCTGGCCGGCGTGCAGCCGCACGCTGCCGTCGTCGCCCGCGCCGATCCCGGCGCCGCTGGGCAGCCCCCACAGCGACACCACCTTCGGCACCACGACCAGCCGCGAGTGCGCGATCAGCTCGCGGTCGAACTCGCACAGCCCGAACGGGTCGGTCAGCGTCGCGCGCAGCGGCCCGACCTGCTGGATCCCGCGCATCATCGGCTGGATCGGGTACCGCAGCGCGATGACCCGCCCGTGCGGCAGCCGCTCCACGACGAACCGCGGCCGCGACCCCAGCGCGTAGGGCACCCCGTCCTCGAGCAGCACCTCACCGGCGGGCAGCTTGCCGTTGCGCCACAGCGCCAGCTCCACCTCGCCCGCCGAACCGGCCGAGACCCGATCGGGCAGCAGCGTGCGGGACGCGCCGATGCGCACCCGCGACGCCGCGATGAACAGGGCGATCAGCAGCGCCAGCGCCACCACGAACACCGCGACCCGCAGCAGGTCGCGCTCGTTGAGCACCACCGCGCACACGGCGGCCGCCACGCCGGCGGCGAGCAGGCACCGCCCCCGCGTGGTCAGCCCGGACAGCGAGCGGAACACGGCCGGCTACCGGCGGCCGGCGGTCTGCGGGTGACCGCCCTGGGGCACCGGCACCCGGTGCAGCACCGCGCGGACCACGTCGGTGGCGGAGCGGCGGGCCGCGTGCGCCTCGGTGGTCAGCACCAGCCGGTGCGCGAGCACCGGGACGGCGACGGCGTGCAGGTCGTCCGGGACGACGAAGTCGCGGCCGGACAGCGCGGCCTGGGCGCGCGCCGAGCGGACCAGCTGCAGCGTGGCCCGCGGTGAGGCGCCCAGCCGGATCTCCGGCACCTGGCGCGTCGCGGCGACCAGGTCGACCGCGTACTTGCGCACCTCCGGCGCCATGTGCACCGCGCGGACCTGCTGGATCAGCCGGTTGAGGGTGGCCGCGTCGGACACCGGCTGCAGATCGGCCAGCGGGTCGTGGCCGGCGTGCTCGTCGACCATGGCCAGCTCGGCCTGCTGGTCGGGGTAGCCGATCGACACGCGCGCGGTGAACCGGTCGCGCTGCGCCTCGGGCAGCGCGTAGGTGCCCTCCATCTCGATCGGGTTCTGGGTGGCGATGACCATGAAGGGGTCGTCCAGGCGGTAGGTCGTGGTGTCGACCGTGACCTGCTTCTCCTCCATGCACTCCAGCAGCGCCGACTGGGTCTTCGGCGACGCGCGGTTGATCTCGTCGCCCACCACGATGTTGGCGAACACCGGGCCGGGCCGGAACTCGAACCCGCCGGTCTGCCGGTTGTAGATGGACACGCCGGTGACGTCGCTGGGCAGCAGGTCGGGCGTGAACTGGATGCGGCTGACCGTGCAGTCGATCGACCGGGCCAGCGCCTTCGCCAGCGACGTCTTGCCGACGCCCGGCACGTCCTCGACCAGCAGGTGGCCCTCGGCCAGGAGCGTCACCAGCGCGACGCGCACCACCTCGGGCTTGCCGACGAGCACCCGCTCGACGTTGCCCGCGATGCGGCGCATGGTCTCGTGCAGCTCACCGTGGCCGTTGTGGCTGATCGGCAGGCCGTGTGCCGGGCTCGCACCGGACGGGTGGTACGGCGCTTGCCCGGGCGCCTGCTCGCCGGTGAACTCCCCGGACGATGCAGGCTGTGTCCTCGACGTCACTCGACCTCCTGGTGCCGAAGCCCATTTTTCAAAACCGGAACACGGGTGCGGCCCGCCTGAACCGCGCCGCGGCGCGGAAGGATCTCACAGCCGGGGACGGGCGACGCGCGCGGTGGCCCGCCCCGGCACCCAGCCTGGCATCCAGTGTGTCAAACCCCGGCCAAGTCGGTCGAAGAACCCTGAATTCGATTCGGACGCTATGCTGCGTTGCGGAACCGGTCGGCTACCGAGAGGTGCGAACAGAACCGATGACCGACACGCACAGTGGCCTGAACGTGAACGCGGGGGCGTTCGCGGTCTCGCCCGAGCTGGCGGCCGGGGCCTATCAGCAGATCAGTCAGCTGCAGGACGTCGTCGGCGAGATGGTGCGGGAGGCCCGCGTGCTGGGCCGCACCGTGCCGCTGGGCGGCGGGTACGCCGGTGAGGTCGGCGAGTTCATGGCCCGCTACGGCCTGGGCGGCCCCGGTTCGGCCGCCGATTCGCTGATCCGGTTCGGCCAGGAGCTGGAGACGCTGAAGACGAACATCCGCCGCGCGCTGAAGCGGTACTCCGACAGCGACGACGACGCCGCCGAGGGCGTCGACTGCAGCGGTGGCTGAGCGGATGCGCGGTGCGGTCCTGGTGCTCGCCGCCGGCGCGCTGCTCGCCGCGTGCGGGCAGCCGGTTCCGCCGCCGCCCGCGGCGCCCGTCCTGTCCAGCTCCGCCCCGGCGCCGTGCGCGCCGCCGTCACCGGCCGGGCTGGCCGCGCTGAAGCCGTGCGAGCTGCTGTCCGCGACCGACCGCTCCACCGCCGGGCTGACCTCGCTGGGCGAGGAGAAGACCATCGGCACCGCCCGGGCCTGCGACTGGACCGAACCGGGCACCTTCGGTGTCACCGTCACGCTCGCCGAGGACGCGCCGCTGGCGTCGCTGGAGATCGACAAGGGCACCGGCAAGCGCGTGACCGTCGGCGCGCACCGGGGTTTCCGGGTGTCCGACCGCCGCGCCGGGGACGGCACGTGCGCGGTCCTGCTCGGCGTCGGCCAGGAGGCCAGCGTGCAGGTGGACGTGACCAACACGGGCTTCGCGGACACCCCGCTCGCGTGCGAGCGGGCCGACACCGTGGCCCGGCTGATCGAGCCGAAACTGCCCTGAGGAGCCGGCGTGAACCAGGTGCCCGAGCCGACGACGCGGTACGAGTCCTACAGCCACGAGGCGATGGCGGCCGAGGTCGCCGACGGCAACGACCCGGCCACCGCGGGCCGGATCGGTGAGCAGTGGGCGGGGCTGGCCGCGCGGCTGCGCGAGTCGGCGCAGGCGCTGGGCACGATCGCCGAGCGGGCGGGCGAGGCGTTCCAGGGCCCGGCGGGGGAGGCGCTGCGCAAGACGCTGGCGAAGGCCGAGAGCTGGTCCGGGCACGCCACCGAGCTGTCGATGACGCTGTCCGACGCGGTCGGCCGCCAGGCCGGGATCGCCGCGCGGGCGCGGGACGAGATGCCGCCGCCGGTGCCCTACGACCCGGCCGCGATGATCCGGGAGGCCGCGGCGAGCGGGAACTTCCTGGCGCTGGCCGGGCTGTCGGACGCGATGGAACAGCGGCGGGCGGCCGCCGAGGAGGCCCGGCAGAAGGCGATCGACGTGCTCAACGCGCGCGACGCGGCCCTGCGCGAGTCGGTGCCGGGCCGGTTCTTCGACGAGCCGCCGGAGCTGGGGCAGCCGTGATCCGGGTGTCGGCGTCCGCGTTCGACGTCCTGTGGCACGACCTCGGGCACGCCCGGGTGCCGGCGCCGCTGGAGGTGCGCAGTGTCGGCGCGACCGAGGCCGAGCGCGCCGAGATCCGCCGCGCGGTGCACGCGAACCTGGCCGAGCGGGGGTTGCGCGACGCAGACCGGCTGGACCCCGCGCTGGAGTCCCGGCTGGCGACGCTGGCGACCGCGGAGGTCTACGTCGAGTGCGAGGCCCTGGCCGACGTGCAGGCGGAGGTGCCGTTCCGGGCGGTGGCCGCGGCCGGCGGCAGGCGGGGCGTGCTGGCGGCGCAGCCGAGCCGGACGATCGGGCTGTCCGGGATCCGCGACACGGAGGTCTGCACCGCGGTGGTCGACCTGCTGCCCCCGCTGGAGCCCGGGCCGGGCTACGGAGTCAGCCTCCCGGCCGACGCCCTGTCCGGCGGTGGTGCTTCGCGGGCGGCCGCGCGGCAGGTGGACGAGGTGCGCGCGATCCAGTCCCGGCCGGTGCTCGGGGCGGGGCAGTTCACGGTGCGCGTCCGCGAGGGCGGACGGCTGCGCCGGGTGGGCGGCGTGAGCTGGTTCCGCACCGACCAGGGCGCGTACCTGGGCACGGTGGAACCGGGGCGCGGGGGAGCGCCGTGGGTGAACGTGGTGCCCGCCGGCTCGGCCAAGGTGGCGGCCCGGCTCGCGGAGCTGCTCGACTGAGCCGCCGCTCGCGGCTCGCACTGTTCGGCGCTGCGGCTCGCGGCACCCACCACTACCCCCGCGGCCTGAGCGCGGAACTCGCCGGCCTGAGCGCAGAACTCGCCGGCCTGAGCGTGGGACTCGCGGGCCTGAGCGTGGAACTCGCGGGCCTGAGCGTGGAACTCGCGGGCCTGAGCGTGGGACTCGCCGCTCCGCGAGTTCCGCTCGCGAGTTCTGCGTTCCCGCTCGCGAGTTCTGCGTTCCGGCGCGCGAGTTCCGCGTTCGCGAGGGAGGTGGGTTTCCTGGCGGGCGACCTCGGGCCGGCGGCGAGCGTCCCGCTGTGCGGGGTGTCCGGCGCGCGCACCGGCTCCCCACCTTCCACCACCGCCGCCCCCACTTCCACCC
>NZ_PQHY01000122.1:0-12183 GCF_003385175.1 Amycolatopsis ruanii | reverse complement strand
AGACGGCATACGAGAGGCTAAGGAGGCTTGTGGGCTGGGAGATGTGTAGAGGGGACAGGGGAGGATGGGCCGGCGGGCGGGCGTTCGCCTGTCCCGCGAGTGGGGCGGCCGGGCGGGTCCGGCTGTTGCGCCGAGAGAGCCACCCGCGAGGGGCCTCACCCGCACGGGTAGCAATCGGCCGCTCCGCCGCCTGGCCCCGGGCCGCTGGCGCCGCCCTGGGGCTCAGCGGCCCGCCGGGGACCGGACGCCGCGCCGTTGACGAGGCGCCGGGCCACCTGAGACCGGCGGTGGGCGGTGGCGGACATCGTCCCAGGCGTCCGCGGCGCCGGCCTACCCGCTCTCCGGCGTGTGCTCCGGCAGCAGGCGGCACAGCGCCTCGGCGCTGACCTGCAGGTCCTCGGCCGCCGCGGCGGCTTGTTCCAGCTTGCTGCGGATCGTCTGGAAGGCCAGCAGCCCGAGCTCGTGCTCCCGTTCCCGCAGCACCGGGCACCCGCGCAGGTCGTCGAGCACGCGGGTCACCGCCGTCGCCAGGGCGGTCAGCCCCTCGAGCAGGTCGCGCACCTCGTCCGGGCCCAGCCGGCCGCCCTCCACCTCGTCCAGCGTCTTGGCCAGCTCCCTGGCCCGCTCACCGGACCCGTGGGCTTCGCTCTGCGACGACATCGTCACTCCCTACCGCGGCGCCCTCCCGCTGCCTTCCCCCTCCTCCCGCAATCAAACGCCGCCGAGCCGCCCGGCGGAACCACCCATCGCGGAGCCGCCCGGCGGAACCACCCGCGCCGAGCCGCCCGGCGGAACCACCCACGCCAAGCTCTAGACTGGCCACGTGGCTCGCGTCGTGATTCTGGACTACGGATCGGGGAACCTGCGCTCCGCCGAGCGCGCCGTGCGGCGTGTCGGCGCCGAGGTCGAGGTGACCGCCGACCCGCATGCGGCGCTGGAGGCCGACGGGCTCGTCGTCCCGGGCGTGGGCGCCTTCGCGGCCTGCATGGCCGGCCTGCTCTCCGTGGGCGGCGAGAAGATCATCGGCAGCCGCCTCGCCGGCGGGCGTCCCGTGCTGGGCATCTGCGTCGGCATGCAGATCCTGTTCGAACGCGGCGTCGAGCACGGCGTGGAGACCGCGGGCACCGGCGAGTGGCCCGGCACGGTCGAGCGCCTGCACGCCGACATCGTCCCCCACATGGGGTGGAACACCGTCCGCGCCCCGGCGGACTCGCAGCTGTTCGCCGGCCTGGACCCCGACACCCGCTTCTACTTCGTGCACTCCTACGCCGCCCGCCGCTGGGAGCTGGACTCCGGCCTGCCCGGCCAGCAGCCGAAGGTGACCTGGTCGCACCACGGCGAGGACTTCGTCGCGGCCGCGGAGAACGGCGCGCTGTGGGCGACCCAGTTCCACCCGGAGAAGTCCGGCGACGCGGGCGCCCACCTGCTGGAGAACTGGCTGCGCACCCTCTGACCAGCCCCACCCTCCGACCGGCTCAGCGTCGTTGCTCCTTATAGTGGCCGCGTGACGTTCACCCTCCTTCCCGCCGTCGACGTGGCCGACGGCCAGGCCGTGCGTCTCGTCCAGGGCGAGGCCGGCACGGAGACCTCCTACGGCAGCCCGCTCGACGCGGCGCTCGCCTGGCAGCGGGACGGCGCGGAGTGGATCCACCTCGTCGACCTCGACGCCGCGTTCGGCAAGGGCGACAACAAGGAACTGATCTCCCGCGTGGTCGGTGAGCTGGACGTCCAGGTCGAGCTGTCCGGCGGCATCCGCGACGACGCGTCGCTGGAGGCCGCCCTCGCCACCGGCGCCCGCCGCGTCAACCTCGGCACCGCGGTGCTGGAAGACCCGGAGTGGACCGCGAAGGTCATCGCCACCCACGGCGACCGCGTCGCGATCGGCCTCGACGTGCGCATCACCGACCAGGGCCACCGGCTCAAGGGCCGCGGCTGGACCAGCGACGGCGGCGACCTGTGGGAGGTCCTGGAGCGCCTGGACCGCGACGGCGCCTCGCGCTACGTGGTCACCGACGTCAGCAAGGACGGCACCCTCAAGGGCCCGAACCTGGACCTGCTCGCCGAGGTCGCCGCCCGCACCGACGCCCCGGTGATCGCCTCCGGTGGGGTGTCCAGTTTGGACGACCTGCGGGCGCTGGCCGGTCTCGCGGCCGATGGTGTCGAGGGCGCCATCATCGGCAAGGCCCTCTACGCGGGCGCGTTCACGCTGCCGCAGGCCCTGGAGGCGGTCAGCCCGCGAGTTTGATCGCCAGCCCGATCGTCTTCCGACGGCCCCGCATCCTGCTGAAGAACATCGTCACCTGGCCGACGATCCCGTACTTGCGCGCGATCGCCGAGCGCGCCCGTTCGGTCGCCTCGTCGTCCAGGAGCCGGGCCTGCCCGGTCACCACCGGCCCGTGGGTCTCGCGGCCGCGCAGGTCGCAGCCCTGGAGCGTGACCTCGGGGTTGTTGCGGATCCGCTTGATCTTGCCCGCCGTCCGGTCGCTCCACACCACGATCTCGCCGTCGTGCCCGGCGGCCCACACCGGTGTCGGCACGGGCGTGCCGTTCTTGCGGAACGTGGTCAGCAGGAGGTACTTCTCGGCGGCCAAGCGCTCGAATTCCGACATGCTCCCCACGGTAGCGTGATCACCGCCCGGCGGGTGTCCGCGTGGACTGTCGACCTCGCCGAACCGGGCCAGCGCCAGCGCCGCCGCGACCGCGACGACGAACCCGGCCGCGGCGAGCGGGGCGAACCCGGCCCGCGTCGAATCGCCCAGCAGGAACACGCCGATCAGCGACGGCACCACCGTCTCGCCGACCACCATCAGCGCGGTGCCCGTCGTGACGCTCCCCCGCTGCAGGGCCGAGGCGTAGAACAGCATCGCGAGCACCCCGCCCGCGGCGAGGGCGTACGCGGCGGGATCGGTCAGCACCGCGGTCACGCCCGTCACGTCCAGCACCCGCCCGGCCAGCGCGACCACGCCGAAGCACAACCCGGAGATCAGCCCGAGCGCCGGCGTGCGGATGCGCTCCGGCGCCCGCCCGGCGATCCAGCCCGCCGCGGCCAGTACCGCGACGGCCGCGAGCAGGCCGGCGTGGAACGCCGTGCCCACCGGTTCGGACCCCTCGCTCCGCGCGGACACCCCGAGCACCGCCAGCCCGGCGCAGACCAGAGCGATCGCGGTCCACTCCCGGCCGGACAGCCGCGCGCCCAGCGTGAGCGCCGCCACGGCCGTGACGGCGAGGCTCGCGGCGAGCGCGGCCTGCACCACGAACAACGGCAGCACCCGCAACGCGATCAGCTGCGCCGCGAAGCCGGCCACGTCCAGGCCGAGACCGAGCACGTACCGCCACTGCCGCAGCACGCGCACCAGCAGCCGCGGGTCCACACCGGACCCGCCCTCGTCCACCGCGCGGGCCGCGACGGCCTGGAAGACGGAGGCGACCCCGTAGGCGGCCGCGGCGGCCACCGCGCAGAGCAACCCCCACCACACCCCCGCCACTCTAGGCAACATCTACCCTGGTGGCATGGGTGTAGCGGTCAGGGTGATCCCGTGTCTGGACGTCGACGCGGGCCGGGTGGTGAAGGGCGTCAACTTCGCCGACCTCAGGGACGCCGGCGATCCGGTCGAGCTGGCGCGGGCCTACGACGAGGCGGGCGCCGACGAGCTGACCTTCCTCGACGTGACCGCCTCTTCGGGCAACCGCGAGACGACCTTCGACGTGGTCCGGCGCACCGCCGAGCAGGTGTTCATCCCACTGACGGTCGGCGGCGGCGTGCGGACCTGCGACGACGTCGACCGCCTGCTGCGCGCGGGCGCGGACAAGGTGAGCTTCAACACGGCGGCGATCGCCCGGCCCGAGCTGCTGCGCGAGGCCTCCCGGCGGTTCGGCGCGCAGTGCATCGTGCTGTCGGTCGACGCGCGCCGCGTGCCCGAGGGCTCGGAGCCGACCCCGTCCGGGTTCGAGGTCACCACGCACGGCGGCCGCCGCGGCACGGGCATCGACGCGGTCGAGTGGGCCCAGCGCGGCGAGGAGCTGGGGGTCGGCGAGATCCTGCTGAACTCGATGGACGCCGACGGCACCAAGGCCGGGTTCGATCTGGAGCTGATCGAGAAGACCCGCAAGGTGGTCACCGTGCCGGTGATCGCCAGCGGGGGAGCGGGCGCGGTCGAGCACTTCCTGCCCGCGGTCCGGGCCGGGGCGGACGCCGTGCTCGCGGCCAGCGTGTTCCACTTCGGACAGTTGACGATCGGCGCGGTCAAGGACGCCCTGCGCGCCGGTGGGGTCGAGGTCCGGTGAGCCTGGCACCCGAGCTGGCCCAGCGGCTCAAGCGCACCGCGGATGGCCTGGTGTGCGCGGTCGTGGTCGACCACGCGACCTCCGACGTGCTGATGGTGGCGTGGATGAACGACGAGGCGCTGGAGCGCACGCTGACCACGCGGCGCGGCACGTACTTCTCGCGCAGCCGCCAGGAGCTGTGGGTCAAGGGCGAGACGTCCGGGCACGTGCAGCACGTGCGGGAGGTCCGCCTCGACTGCGACGCCGACACGCTGCTGGTGCGCGTCGACCAGACCGGACCGGCCTGCCACACCGGCACCCGAACCTGCTTCGACGGCGCCGATCGCCTCCTGCTGGACGATGACGGAACCGACCTGCGTAGCGGTGCGGGTAGCGGCCCCGCCCGCCAGCCCACCACCGCCCTCAGCGGACGCGCTCCGCGCGACTGACCCGACTCAGGCGGCCCCTGGCTGTGGGATCGCCTCCTCATGAATTCCCACCCGCCAGCCCGACCACCACCCCTGATGGACGCGCTCCGCGCGACAGCGCCGACCACCACGTCGGCGCTGTCCTCGCCAGGAACCGCCCGCCCGGCACCCACCACCACCCTCAACGGACGCGCTCCGCGCGACTGCCGATATCCAAACCCGCGGCGGTGCTGGTTGCTCGGGTGGTGGCTCCGCCGGTGCAGCGCTAGTCGATGTCGCCGGTGAGGTAGCGCTGCAGCGTCGGCCCGACGGCCGCTGCCAGCGTCTCGACGTCCGTGGTCGAGAACGGCTCGAACTTCGCCACGTAGCGCGCCATCCCCATGCCCACCATCTGGGAGGCGCACAGCGTCGCGCGCAGTTCCCGCCGGTCCGGCGACACCCGGCCGACCACGTTCTCCAGCACGTGCCGGATCAGGAAGTCCTTGAGGCTCAGCGCGGCCTGGTCGTGGCTGGCGATGCTGCGCACCAGCGCCGGGAACGCGCCGCCGTCGGTCGCGTCCCACACGGTGAGGAACCGCCGCACGATCCGCTTCCCCAGGTCGTCCACCGGCCCGTCCAGCAGCTCGGACAACAGCTGGATCGGGTCGAACGGCAGCTGCAGCACCGCCTGGGCGAACAGGCCCTCCTTGCCGCCGAACCAGTGGTTGACCATGGCGGCGTCGACACCGGCCCGGGCGGCGATCGCGCGCACGGTGGCGCCCTCGTAGCCGCTCTCGCTGAAGACCTCCCGCGCGGCGGCCACGAGCGCGGCCCGCGTGTCCTGTCCGCCGGGGCGGCGGCCGCGCCGCTTGCCGGGCGTAGGCTGTTCGGCGGTACTCACCCCGCAATGATGGCCCGGGCGCGGCCGGAATTCAACAAAGCCTGAATTAATGCCCGGTGCGCGGAGTGTCGGACCCGGGCGGCACAATGGCTCCATGGTCAGTGCGAATCCCACCGACGGTGGCCTCGGTTCGGTGAGCCCCGCACGCGACGAGTTCCGCGCCCTCGCCGAGGGTCGTCGCGTGATCCCGGTGGTCCGGCGGCTGCTCGCCGACGGCGAAACGCCCGTCGGGGTCTACCGCAAGCTCGCGGCCGACCGCCCGGGCACGTTCCTGTTCGAGTCGGCCGAGAACGGGCAGTCGTGGTCGCGCTGGTCCTTCATCGGCGTCCGCAGCCCCGCCGCGCTGACGGTGCGGGACGGCCGCGCGGTGTGGGAGGGCACCCCGCCGGTGGGCCTGCCGACCGAGGGCGACCCGCTGACCGTGCTGCGGGAGACCGTCGCCGCCCTGCACACCGAGCCGTTGCCCGGCATGCCGCCGCTGACCGGCGGGATGGTCGGCTACCTGGGCTACGACGCCGTGCGCTGGCTGGAGAAGCTGCCTGAGCTGGCCGAGAAGGACCTGGACATCCCCGAGCTGACCATGCTGCTGGCCACCGACCTGGCCGCCGTGGACCACCACGAGGGCACGGTCACGCTCATCGCGAACGCGGTCAACTGGGACGACAGCCCGGAGCGGGTCGACGCGGCCTACGACGACGCGGTCCGCCGCCTGGAGGAGATGACCGAGCGGCTCGGCGCCGCCGCCCCCGCGACGGCCGCCGTCTTCGACCGGCGGGCGCCGCGGTTCGAGCGCCGCCGCACGCAGGCCGACTACTTCGCCGCGGTGGAGAAGGCGGTCGAGGCCATCAAGGCGGGTGAAGCGTTCCAGGTCGTGCCCTCGCAACGGTTCGAGATCCCCACCCAGGCCGACGCGCTGGACATCTACCGCGTGCTGCGCACCTCCAACCCCAGCCCGTACATGTACCTGCTGCGGCTGGACGGGTTCGACATCGTCGGCTCCAGCCCCGAGTCGCTGGTCACCGTGCGGGACGGCCGCGCCACCACGCACCCGATCGCCGGCACTCGCTGGCGCGGCGCGGACCCGGAGGAGGACGCGCAGCTGGCCAAGGACCTGCTGGCCGACGAGAAGGAGCGCGCCGAGCACCTGATGCTGGTCGACCTGGGCCGCAACGACCTGGGCAAGGTCTGCAAGCCGGGCACCGTCCGGGTGGTCGACTTCTTCGCCATCGAGCGCTACAGCCACGTGATGCACATCGTGTCGACCGTCACCGGCGAGCTGGCCGAGGACAAGACCGCGTTCGACGCGGTGGCGGCGTGCTTCCCCGCCGGCACGCTCTCCGGCGCGCCCAAGGTGCGCGCGATGGAGCTGATCGAGGAGCTGGAACCGACGCGCCGCGGCCTCTACGGCGGTGTCGTCGGCTACCTCGACTTCGCCGGTGACGCCGACACGGCCATCGCGATCCGCACCGCCCTGATCCGGGACGGGATCGCCTACGTGCAGGCGGGCGGCGGGGTGGTGGCCGACTCGGTGCCCGAGTACGAGGACAACGAATGCCTGAACAAGGCCCGCACGGTGCTCTCCGCGGTCGCCGCCGCGCAGACCATGGCGCCGCCGCGGAAGCTGGACCCGGCCGATGACGTCGCCAGCGTCCAGTAAGCGTCCACTGTGGATGGTCGCGGCGGCGCTCCTGCTGGCCGCGGCAGCGCTGTGGGGCTCCTCGCAGCTGGTCTGGGCCGCCGAGCCGCGTGACGCCGGTGTCCGCGGGATGGTGCTGGACCGGCACACCGGGGCGGAGCAGTCCGGGGCGCTGGTGCCGCTGGCCGTGCTCGCGCTGGCCGGGGTCGCCGGACTGATCGCCGCGGGCGGCTGGCTGCGGCGGGTGCTGGGCGTGGTGGTCGCGCTGGCCGGGATCGCCGCCGGCTGGATCGCCGTCGACGGCTGGCGCTTCGGGGGCTTCCCCGAGGGCGCGCCCGTCGCGCAGATCTTCGCCGGGCGCGGACTGGCCCTGCTGGCGGGAATTCTGATGCTCGTCGCCGGGTTGACAGCCATCAAGGGTGCGGGCCGCATGGCGAGGATGGGCGCGCGCTACGAAGCCCCGGCCGGCCGCAAGAAGGCCGCGAAGGATCCGGACGCGGAACTGTGGGAGGCGCTCTCCGAGGGCGAAGATCCGACTACTGATCGGTAGGCGGCGATTTCCGCTACCGGACAAGGCAAGTCCGACCCGGAACCGGTCCGCACAGGTGGGCGGGTTAGCATCTTTTCTGCGGGAAGGGGAAGGTGTTTGTGAGCCAGCTTTCGAGTGAATGTGCGACAACCGGTGAGGTTGCGCCGTGACCGTTCTCGAAGACATCGTCGCCGGCGTCCGGGAAGATCTCGCCGAGCGGGAGAAGGCACTCCCGTTCGACGAGCTGAAGCGGCTCGCCGCGCAGGCGCCGCCACCGCGGGACGCCATGTCCGCGCTGCGTGATTCGTCGATCGGCGTCATCGCCGAGGTCAAGCGCCGCAGCCCGTCCAAGGGCACGCTGGCCGACATCCCCGATCCCGCCGCGCTGGCCAAGGACTACGAGGCGGCCGGCGCACGCGTCATCAGCGTGCTCACCGAGCAGCGCCGGTTCGGCGGCTCGCTGGCCGACCTGGACGCCGTCCGCGCCGCGGTCGACATCCCGATCCTGCGCAAGGACTTCATCGTCAGCCCCTACCAGGTCCACGAGGCCCGCGCGCACGGCGCCGACGTGGTCCTGCTGATCGTCGCCGCGCTGGAGCAGAACGCCCTGATGGCGCTGCTCGACCGCGTCGAGTCGCTGGGCATGACCGCGCTGGTCGAGGTGCACAACGCCGAGGAGGCCGACCGCGCCCTCGAAGCCGGGGCCAAGGTCATCGGCATCAACGCCCGCAACCTGCACACGCTGGAGGTCGACCGGGACGTCTTCGGGCGTCTCGCGCCGGGCCTGCCGTTCGACACGGTGAAGATCGCCGAGTCCGGGGTCCGCGGCCCGGGCGACCTGATGGCCTACGCCGGGCACGGCGCCGACGCGGTGCTGGTCGGCGAGGGCCTGGTGGCCTCCGGCGACCCGAAGGGTGCCCTGATGAAGCTGGTCACCGCCGGATCCCATCCCGCCTGCCCGAGGCCGAGCCGATGAGCGAACACGAGCAGCACCACACCGAGCACGACCCCGACGAGCGCGGCTACTGGGGCCCCTACGGCGGCCGGTTCATGCCGGAGGCGTTGATCGGCGTCGTCGACGAGGTGTCCGCCGAGTACGACAAGGCCCGGGTCGACCCGGAGTTCCAGGCCCAGTTCCAGCGCCTGCTGCGCGACTACGCCGGACGCCCGTCGCTGCTCACCGAGGCCGAGCGGTTCGCCGAGCACGCCGGCGGCGCGCGGATCTTCCTCAAGCGTGAGGACCTCAACCACACCGGCTCTCACAAGATCAACAACGTGCTGGGCCAGGCGCTGCTCACCAAGCGGATGGGCAAGAAGCGGGTCATCGCCGAGACCGGCGCGGGCCAGCACGGCGTCGCCACCGCCACCGCGTGCGCCCTGATGGGCCTGGAGTGCGTGGTCTACATGGGTGAGGTCGACACCGAGCGGCAGGCGCTGAACGTGGCGCGCATGCGGCTGCTCGGCGCCGAGGTGATCCCGGTCAAGACCGGTTCGCGCACCCTCAAGGACGCGATCAACGAGGCGCTGCGCGACTGGGTCGCCAACGCCGACACCACGCACTACCTGTTCGGCACCGCCGCCGGGCCGTTCCCCTTCCCGGTGATGGTGCGCAACTTCCACAAGGTCATCGGCGAGGAGGCCCGCGCGCAGATCCTCGAGCAGACCGGGCGGCTGCCGGACGCGGTCGCGGCCTGCGTCGGCGGCGGGTCCAACGCGATCGGGATCTTCCACGGCTTCATCGACGACCCGGACGTGCGCCTGGTCGGCCTGGAGCCGGGCGGCGAGGGCGTCGACGGCAACCGCCACGGCGCGACCCTGACCAAGGGCACGCCGGGCAACCTGCACGGCGCGATGTCGTACCTGCTGCAGGACGAGGACGGCCAGACGGTCGAATCGCACTCGATCTCCGCCGGCCTGGACTACCCGGGCGTCGGTCCCGAGCACGCGTGGCTCAAGGACAGCGGCCGCGCCGAGTACCGGCCGATCACCGACGCCGAGGCGATGGAGGCGTTCGCGCTGCTGTCCCGCACCGAGGGCATCATCCCGGCCATCGAATCGGCGCACGCGCTGGCCGGAGCGATCCAGCTCGGCCAGGAGCTGGGCCGGGACGGGCTCATCGTGGTCAACCTGTCGGGCCGCGGCGACAAGGACATGGACACCGCCGCGGCGTACTTCGGATTGGTGGAGAAGTCGTGAGCGGTCTGTCGGAGATGTTCGGGCAGACGCGTGCGGAGGGCCGGGCGGCGCTGGTCGGCTACCTGCCCGCCGGGTACCCGACCGTGCCGGGCTCGAAGGACTTGCTCGCGGCCCTGATCGACGGCGGCGCGGACCTCGTGGAGATCGGCGTGCCCTACTCCGATCCGGTGATGGACGGCCCGACGATCCAGCTCGCCGCGGACGCCGCGCTGAAGAACGGCTTCCGGCTGCGAAACCTGTTCGAGGTCGTCGAATCGGTGTCGGCCCGCGGTGGCCGGGCGGTCGTGATGACCTACTGGAACCCGGTGCGCCAGTACGGGGTGGCGAAGTTCGCGCGCGACCTCGCCGCCGCCGGTGGCCTGGGCCTCATCACGCCGGACCTGATCCCGGACGAGGCCGGCGACTGGATGGCCGCGTCCGAGCAGCACGGTCTGGACCGCATCTTCCTGGTCGCGCCGTCCTCCTCGGAGGAGCGGATCGACCTGACCGTGAAGGCCGGCTCCGGGTTCGTGTACGCGGCCGCGGTCATGGGCGTCACCGGCGCGCGTGACCAGGTCAGCAGCGGCGCCGCCGAGCAGGCCCGCCGCACCCGGGCGCACACGGACCTGCCGATCGGCGTCGGGCTGGGTGTGCGGTCGCGCGAGCAGGCGGCGGAGATCGCCGGGTTCGCCGATGCGGTGATCGTCGGATCCGCGCTGGTGTCGGCCGCCGCGGGTGGAACCGAGCCGGTGCACGCGCTGGCCGGTGAGCTGGCGGAGGGTGTCCGCCAGGCCGTCGCCACGGCGTGAGACGGCCAAAAACACATGGCCCCGGCCGGGGTTGATCGGCAGACTGGCCGCATGGCCTACGAACTCGCTCAGGTGAACATCGGTCGCCTGGTCGCACCGCTGACCTCGCCCCAGCTCAAGGACTTCGTGGACGCGCTGGACCCGATCAACGCCCTCGCCGGCGCCGCGCCCGGCTTCGTGTGGCGCATGCAGACCGAGGACGGCAACGCGACCGCGGTGCGCGCCTTCGAATGGGACACCGGCACCAGCGCGGGGATCATCGTCAACATGTCGACGTGGCGCTCGGTCGAGGACCTGGCCGCGTACGTGTACTCGGGGGAGCACCGGGCGGTGCTCAAGCGCCGCCGCGAGTGGTTCGAGCGGATGCCTGAGGCGTTCACCGCGCTGTGGTGGGTGCCCGCGGGACACCGCCCGACCACGGACGAGGCCGAGGACCGGATCCGGCACCTGCGCGCGCACGGGCCGACGCCGTACGCGTTCACCTTCCGCGAGACGTTCCCGCCCGGCGGTGCCGTGGCCGAGTCCGGACAGGCCGACTGGTTCTGCAAGGCATGAGCACGGGCAAGGTGCTGTCGGTCAACATCGGGTCGAAGCGGGAAGTGCGGGAAGCCGATCTCGGGGTCACCGGGATCGACAAGCGCCCGGTCGAGGGGCCGGTGGCGGTGGCCGCGCCCGGTCCGCGTGGCGTCGGCGGCAGTGGCGTGACCGGCGACGTGATCTGCGACCTGCGGCACCACGGCGGCGACGACCAGGCGGTGTACGCGTACGCGCGGGAGGACCTGGACGTCTGGGCGGAGGAACTGGGCCGCGACCTGCCGCCGGGCGTGTTCGGCGAAAACCTGACCACGATGGGTCTGGACGTCACCGGCGCGCTGATCGGGGAGCGGTGGCGGATCGGCGAGTCGCTGGTGCTGGAGGTGACCTCGCCACGCATCCCGTGCCGGACGTTCGCCGGTTGGCTGGGTGAACGCGGCTGGGTGAAGACCTTCACCCGGCGCGCGGTGCCCGGCGCGTACCTCCGGGTGCTGGAGCCGGGACCGGTGCAGGCCGGGGACGCGGTGACGGTGCTGTCCCGGCCCGGCCACGGCGTGACGATCGGCACGGCGTTCCGCGCGTTCACCACGGAGCCCGCGCTGCTGGCCGACCTGGCCGGCGTGGAGGCCCTCGCGGAGGCCGACAAGCGCAAGGTGCACCGCGCCCTGAAGCGACGCGCCGCCGCCGCGGACTGAGCCCAGCGCAGAACTCACGCCGCCGAACGCAGACCTCACGCGCCCGAGCGCAGAACTCGCGCGCGTGAGCGTGGGACTCGGGGACGTGAGCGTGGGACTCGCGCGGGCCGCGAGTTCTGCGTTCGTGCGCGCGAGTCCCACGTTCCTGTCCGCGAGTCCCACGTTCCTGCGAGCGAGTCCCACGTTGCCGCGCGTGAGTTCTGCGTTGCCGCGGGTGCGGGCTGCGGTGGGGGG
>NZ_PQHY01000121.1:0-13742 GCF_003385175.1 Amycolatopsis ruanii | reverse complement strand
GGTTTGGGGGTGCCGGGCAGGGGCAGTTGGGCCGAGTGGGGTGAGCGCTGATGCCGAAGGGCCGGCCCAGCGGCTGCCGCCGCGAAGCGGGCCGGTCAGGTGGCGGCGCCATTGACCGAGCCCGGCCCAGGTGGCCACCACCCGCAGACGAACCGGCCAAGGCTGGCGCCGCCGCGAAGCGGCCGGCCCAGGCGGCCACCGCCGCCGAGCGAACCGGCCAGGGTGGCGGCGCCATCACCGAAGCCACCGGCCCAGACGCGCGCGCCGCAGCGGAGCGGGTCGGCCTGGCGGGCGCCGCCGCCATGAGGGTGGTCAGGGTGGGCGCCGCCGCCAGGTGAACCGGCCCGGGCAGCCAGGCCCGGCCGACCAAAGCAGGCCGCCCCAGCCGAACCGGTCAGGGGACGCGCCGCCGTCAGGCGGACTGGCCCGAGCAGGCCAGCACAGCCGACCAAAGCACACCAGCCCCGGCAGGCCCAGCTCGGCTCGCCGAGGCGGGAACCCTTGCCGGCCCGGGCGAGCCGACTATGCGCCCCGCCGTCAGGCGGACTGGCCCGAGCAGGCCAGCACAGCCGACCAACGCACTCCAGCCCCGGCAGGCCCAGCTCGGCTCGCCGAGGCGGGAACCCCTGCCGGCCCAGGCGAGCCGACTATGCGCCCCGCCGTCAGGCGGACTGGCCCGAGCAGGCCAGCACAGCCGACCAACGCACTCCAGCCCCGGCAGGCCCAGCTCGGCTCGCCGAGGCGAGAGCCCCTGCCGGCCCAGGCGAGCCGGCTATGCGCGCGCCGTCAGGCGGACTGGCCCGAGCAGGCCAGCACAGCCGACCAACGCACTCCAGCCCCGACAGGCCCAGCTCGGCTCGCCGAGGCGGGAACCCTTGCCGGCCCGGGCAAGCCGGCAATGCGCCCCGCCGTCAGGCCGACTGGCCCGAGCAAGCCAGCACAGCCGACCAACGCACTCCAGCCCCGGCAGGCCCAGCTCGGCTGCCCGAGGCGGGAACCCTTGCCGGCCCGGGCAAGCCGGCAATGCGCCCCGCCGTCAGGCGGACCAGCCTGTGCGCTCCGCCCACTGCTCTGCCCTCTGGAAGGCCGCGTTCACCCAGTGCTGTTTCTCCTCCGTGTAGGCCTCCACCGAAGGGTCCGTCGCGTGGGTCTCGGCCAGCTTGGCCTTCACCGTGGCGTACGCGTCGCGCTCAGGGGGGTTCGCTCGCAGCCACGCGGCGAACAACAGCGCCAGCCGCCAGGCCGGGGTGGCCGTACTGCGCACGTGCACGTTCACCGGCCGGCCCGGGTCCGCGCCGTAGTGGAAGCGCTTCGCCCACCGCTCGCCGCCGCCGTCGTCCCACCACTCGCCCTCGGCGCGGACGAAACCGGCGTCGGACAGCGTGTCGGCGAACTCGTCGGCCTGTGCGAGCGTCGAGACGGTCACCTGCAGGTCCAGCACGTCCTTCGCGGGCAGCCCGGGCACCGACGTCGACCCGATGTGGTCCACCCGCAACGCCCGCCCCGCGGTCAGCAGCCGCAAACGGGCCAGCGCGCGGGCCGCCTGCGCCGGCCACGTCTCGTCGTAGGGCACCAGCTCCGGCGGCATCGGCGGGCGCGGCCGGCGCAGGCGCACGTTCTCCTCGAACGGCACCAGCCGCTCGCGCCACAACCGGTCCACCTCGGACAACACGGCCCCCGCCGGGCCGGAGTTGTCCAGCCAGACGTCCGCGACCGCGCGCCGCTGCTCGTCACTGGCCTGCGCCTTGATCCGGGCGCGGGCGTCCTCCTCGGACATCCCGCGCAGCTCCGTCAGCCGCCGCACCCGCGTCTCCACCGGCGCGTCCACGATCAGCACCAGGTGGTAGCTCGGCGCGTACCCGCCCTCGACCAGCAGCGGCACGTCGTGCAGCACGATCCCGTCCGCAGGCACCCGCGCCATCCGCTCCGCGGTGCGGGCGCCGATCAACGGGTGCAGGATCCCGTTCAGCCGGCGGCGGGAGTCCTCGTCCGCGAACGCCTTCGCCGCCAGCGCCGGCCGGTTCAGCCCGCCGTCGTCGCCCAGGACGTCCGCCCCGAAGGCCTCGACCACCTTCGCGAGCCCCTCGGTGCCCGGTTCGACCACCTCGCGCGCGATCGCGTCCGCGTCGATGTGCACCGCGCCGTGCTCCACGAGCCGCGCCGCGACGGTCGACTTCCCCGCCCCGATTCCTCCGGACAACCCCACCCGCAGCATGGTTCGCATTAGACCAGACGCCACGATCGGGTGGTCTTTACTCCCTGATCGGTCTGTAATCGGAACGAGATGGGTGACACGCCGCGGCGCTACTACGCTTCGGGCCTCTCGTTGCGTACGGTGCGCGGCGGGAAAGGTCGCCCACACGGAGGAACGATGCCGCGGAGCAAGCACACCGGAAGGCACCGGCTCGGCACGCCGGGTCTGGTGCACTGCGTCATGCATCGCCCCGTGGCACTGGCACTGGAGGAGTACCGGCGCACCTGGCTGACCGCCCTGCTGGTGCCGGCCAAGCACAGCCTCGCCGGCCTCAAGCGCCGTGCCCGCGCCGCGGCCCTCGAGCGCGCCTGGGCGCCCGCGACCACCTGACCCCGGACACGACGAGCGGCCCCCGCCCGGACGGACGGGGGCCGCTGGTCGTGCCGGTCAGGCCGTGACGAGGGTGAGCCCGTAGGCGGACAGGATCTCGTTCACCGGCTGGAAGTAGGTCGTCCCGCCGCGGGTGCAGTCGCCGGACCCGCCGGAGGTCACGCCCTGCGCCTGGCTGCCGCTGACCCACGAGCCGCCCGAGTCGCCCGGCTCGGCGCACGCGCTGGTCCTGGTCAGCCCGGACACCGAACCCTCCGCGTAGTTGACGGTCTGGTTGGTGGCCTGGATGGTGCCGCAGTGCCAGCCGGTCGTCGACCCGGAGCGGCACACCGACGAGCCGACCGGGGCCGCGGTGTGCCCGGTGACCGTCACGTCCCCGTTGCCGTAACCGTCCACAGTGGGCGAAGGCGTCCAGGACGAGGTGGTGCGGACGTAGCTGTAGTCGTTGCCGGGGAACGACGAGCCCTGGAACGTGCCCATCGCCGACCCGTCCGGCGCGCTCACCGAGTCGCCCGCGCTGCCGCAGTGCCCCGCCGAGACGAACCCGCCCCGCACCGAGAATCCGATGGAGCAGCGGGCGGAACCGTTGATGTAGTAGGCATCGCCGCCGACGACGTCCCCGGCGAACAGCCGCGGCACGGTGGTGGTCTCCTCCACCTGCATGGGGCCGGCGGCGCGGGCCCGGTCGAGGAAGGCCCGTGCCTCGGGGCTCTGGGCGCCGCGCACCACGGTCACCACCACACGGTTGGCCCGCTCGTCGACGTACCAACCGGTCACCTCGCGCGGCGCGGTGAGCGTGTCGAGGCTCGCCTTGGCGGCGTCCAGCGCCGACTCGGTGTGGGCGACCAGGGTGCTGTCCGCGCCGGTGGCCTCGACGGCGTCCGCGCGGGCGGCGTCGGTGATGCCGACGACCAGCTTGCCGGAGGCGGCGTCGTACCAGGCGCCGCCGAACGCCGGGCCGGCCGCGGCCTCGGCGGCGGGGGCGATGCTCGCGGCGGTGGCCTCCTGGGTCAGGCGGGTGCCGGCCTGCTCGGCGGTGAGCCCGAGGTCGCGCTGCATCGCCCCGAGCAGCGGCGAGGCGGGCGCGGCCGCGGCGGCGGTGACCGTGCCGGCGAGCACGGAGCCGACGGCCAGCGCGGTGAGGCCGAGCGTCCGGACGAGGGGTGATCGCGTCATGAGGTGCCTTCCTTCGCTACCGGAGGGGACACGCGCAGTCTGCTGCCCGTCCGGACACCTCCACACCCGCCGGAAGTAGGGTTGGGGATTTTCTCCCCCGGCCGGGCCCGTCCGATCGACGAGTGGCTGGACCATCGGGGCGGTTCGGGGAGTGGCTGAGTGGCTCGACCATTGAGCCAGCCGGGCGGGTGGACCAGTGGGCAGTGGCTGAGTGGTTCAGCCACTCGGCCGGCCGGGACATCGGGCAAGCGGTGGTGGTCGATTGGCTCAGCCACTCGACCGCCCGACTGCTGAGAAAGCACGGGAAGTGGATCAGTGGCTCAGCCACTTGGCATCCGGGCATCCTGGCGGAGCGGCTCGTGCCGAGTGGCTCAGCCACCAGACCACCCGGGCGGGTGGCGAGCCCAGCTGGCAGGGGGAGGATTCCGGACAGCCGGGCGGCTGGCTAGCCGGCGTACCGCCTCGCCAGGGCGCGGAGCCGCCGTGCGGCCTGGGTGGCGTCCTCGGCGGAGAGCGGTGCGCCGGCCGTGGCGCCGAGGTGCGAGATCTGGTCGGCGAGGCGCTGGTGCTCGCGGCTGGCGTGCTCCCGGCAGAGCAGGCAGGTGACGCTTTCCGGGCGCGTGGAGGTCATCGCGTAGGGCACGCGCGCCGCAGCCGGTGGGGACCTCCGCTGGGGCGTCGGCCGTGAGGCCGAACGTCGAGGTGATCAGGCCGCGCAGCGCGGGGCCGGCGTGCGCGACGGCCCGCTCCACGTGGATGTGCGGGTCGCTCGTCAGCTCACTCCGCGGGTCGCTCATCGGCTCACGCCGCCGGCGCTCGTCAGCTCACTCCGCGGGTCGCTCATCAGCTCACGCCGCCGGCGCTCATCAGTTCACGCCGCCGTCGCTCGTCAGCTCACGCAGCCCGACAGGTCCGTGGTGGGCGTCTGCTGCACCGTGGCCGACGGCGTCGTCGTGGGGGCGCCCGCCGTCTCCGCGGCCTGCTTCGCCACGCTCGTCGGTGTCGACGACGTGCTGGTGGCCGGCGTCGAGCGACCGAGCAGGGCGTCGATGAAGTCGCGCACCTGCACCGGGTCGACCTTGACCGCGTCGCCGTCGTAGGGGGTCGGCAGGCTCAGGCTCTGCACCGGGATCGTGGCGAACGTGATCGCCCCCGCGGTCAGGTTGTGCATCTGCTCGGCGAAGGTCAGCACGTCCCAGCCCTGGTCGATGATCACCGACTGCTGCACCGCGTCGATGAGCGCGGACAGCCTGACCGGGTTGGCGAGCGTCCCGGCGCCGAGCACCACCTGCGCCATCCCCGACAGGAACGCCTGCTGCCGCGCGATCCGGCCCAGGTCGCTGCCCGGCACGCCGTGCCGCTGCCGCACGAACGCCAGCGCCTGCGCCCCGGACAGGGTCTGCTCCCCCGCCGGGAAGTTCGCGCCCGAATAGCTGTCGTGCACCGGCTCCTTCAGGCACACCGGCACCCCGCCGACGGCGTTGCTCAGCGCGAAGAACCCGGCCAGGTTCACCGCCGCGTAGTGGTTGATCGTCAGGCCGGTGAAGTCCTCGACCGTCTCGATCGCCGTCCGCGCCCCCGCCGCCGACGCCGCGCGCTCCAGCTCCGCCCCGGTCAGGCCCTGCTCGCGCAGCGTGTCCAGCGCCTCCTGCTTGCCGTAGGTGTACGCCGAGTTGATCTTGTGCTTGCCGTGGCCGCCGGCGATCTGGACGTAGGAGTCGCGCGGGATCGAGATGGCCGTCGCGGAACCGCCGCCGGCCGGGATGTGCACCACGATCATCGTGTCGGTGGTGTCGCCGCCGTCCGCGGCGTCCCCGGCGTGCAGCTGGTCGAGCACGTCCTGCGGCAGCGGGTTGCCCCGCACGTCGGTGCGCGAGTCGAGGCCGACCAGCAGGATGTTCTGGTCCACCGACAGGCTCGCCCGGCCGCTGGGCACCTGGGCGGACGGCGCGATCACGTCCGCGGTGGCCAGCCCGGTGTCCAGGCGGGACAGCTGGGTCCAGGCGTACCCGGTGCCGCCGAGCACGAGCAGCGACGCCAGCCCGACCGCGGTGTACGCCACCGGGCGCCAGCGGTGACCCCGCGCAGGCGCGGCGGTCACTCCCCGTCTGCGCAGCACCCCGGTTCCCCCTCGGATTTTCACTCGATCCAGCTAACACCAGGATCCACGAGAAATCTGACAGTTTGCTGTGAAATCCGGGCCGCGGCCGATGAACTTCTCGTCACGGCGAAAGCCGCCCCGGGCTGCGGGGCGGCTTTCGCGTGGCATTGGAGTGAGCGCGGCGGGGTGCCGGAGTTCGCGGGCAGGCTGGGCACGACCCGCCGCGCTCGACCGGCCGGCACGCGAGGGGGAGGGCGGCGCCGGACGGCTGGATTGTGAGGTGGTGCTGGGCGGTGAGGTGGTACTGGGCAGTGCGGTGGCGCGGGACTGCGACGCCGAGCTGAGCTGTGACGTCCTGCTGGGCTGTCACGTCCTGCTGGGGTGCGACGTCCAGCCGGACTCTGCCGTGGTGCTGGGCAGTGGTGCTGTGCCGTGTCGTGCGGGACTGGGGTCAGGAAGCCGTCGCGGTGGTCCCGACCGTGCGGGCGAGCGCCCAGGACGGCGGACCGCACTGCGGCCGCCAGGTGCCCAGGTGCACCCACTGCCGTCCCCAGCTGTACCCGGCGAGCACCACCTGGCGGTGGCACCGCGGACAGGGCTGCGGCGGCGAATCGACCTTCATGACCACCCCTTCCGGTGTTCTCGGCTCCGGTCGCGAATACCAGAGTGCCTCGAACGAGGGGCCGGGGAACCGGGAGTCCTACGCATCTGGGTACGTAGACCGGGCTACGTACCGTCCGCGGAGCCGGCGCGCTGCTCGGTCAGCCAGGCCGCGATCTGGGCGCGCGAGGTGAAGCCCAGCTTGGTCAGGATGTTCTCCACGTGCGTCTCCGCGGTGCGCTGCGCGATCACCAGCCGGGCGGCGATCTGCTTGTTGCTCAGCCCCTCGGCGACCAGTTCGGCGATCTCGCGCTCACGCCGGGTCAGCCCGCCGGGCAGGCTCTCCCGGCCCCGCCGGGGCGCGCGCGGCCCGCCCGGCTGAGCCGCAAGGGCGTACGCGATCGCCTCGTCGACGC
This sequence comes from Amycolatopsis ruanii, assembly GCF_003385175.1. Lineage (NCBI taxonomy): Bacteria > Bacillati > Actinomycetota > Actinomycetes > Pseudonocardiales > Pseudonocardiaceae > Amycolatopsis > Amycolatopsis ruanii. Next base: position 6,865 of record NZ_PQHY01000121.1, on the reverse strand, counting down.
CGAACCCGCTGGTCGCGCCGAACGCGGCGGTGTAGCCGGCGTCGCCGAGCGCCGCGCGGGCCCGCCCCTCGCACTCCTCGTCGAACTGCCGGTACGGCCCGGTCTCGGCGACCCCGGCGCCGCTGATCCGCCAGACCGCGCGGGACGCGCCGAGCAGCCCGGCGGCCCGTTCGTGCTCCCCCGCCGCGCCCGCGCACCAGGCCAGCGCCGTCAGCGTGAAGGCCAGCTGGGTGCGGTCGGTCTGGCGCATCGCGATGGCCTCGCGCAGCAGCGCCGACGCGCGGCGGTGATCGCCCCGCCGCCAGGTGTTGATCGCCACCGCCCACAGTGCGTACGCCTTGGTCCAGTCGGCCTGGTGCCGCTCGCACTGCGCGAGCGCCGCCTCGGCCACCGTCAGGCCCTCGGGGGCGTCCAGGAAGAACAACGCCGCGGCCAGCAGGATCCGCGTGTTGCACGCCTGCAGTTCGTCGCCGGTGCGCCGGAACCCGTCCAGGGCCTGCTCCAGCAGCTCGCGGCCGCGCGCCAGGTCGCCCAGGAACATCGAGCCCATCCCCGCGCACTGGGCCCAGCCGGCCCGCAGGTTGTCGTCGTCCAGGGCCTCGGCCAGTTCGCGCAGCTCGCCGAGCAGCGCGCGGGCCCGCTCCTCGTCACCGATCTGGATCGCCACGAACGCCGCGCCCTGCAGCGCGCGGGCGTGGCCGGGGGTGTCGCGGGCGGTGTCCTGGGCCAGCGACGCCAGCAGCCAGCGGTAGCCCTCGCGCACGTAGCCGCCGGCGAACCAGTAGTCCCACAGCGGCCCGGTGATCTCCGCGGCGCGGCAGGTGCCCTCCGGGCCGCCGTCCAGGCAGTGTTCCAGCGCGACGCGGATGTTCGGCTGCTCGCGGCGCATCCGCTCGACCCAGTCCAGCTGGTGCGGGCCGAAGTTCTCGTCCCGGTAGCGGCGGGCCAGCCGGGTGCAGTGGTCCACCTGGCGGGCGCGCACGGCGTCCTCGCGGCCGGACAGCACGAGCTTGACGTGCCCGTACTCGCGGACCGTCTCCAGCATCCCGTACCACGCCGCCCGCCCGAAGGTGCCGTTCCGCCGGGCCAGGATCGACTTGTCCACCATGCCGGCGATCAGGTCGAGCACCTCGTCCGAGCCGATGCCGACCGCGCCGCACACCGCCTCGGCGGCCTCCAGGTCGAAGCCGCCGGCGAACACCGACAGCGCCGACCACACCGCCTGCTCGGCGCGGCTGCACAGGTCGTAGCTCCACGCGATCGCCGCCTCCAGCGTCTGCTGGCGGTCCGGCGCGGTGCGGCTGCCGTCGGTGAGCAGCCGGAACCGGTCGTCCAGGCGCTGCAGCAGCTGCTCGAGCGAGAGCACCCGCAGCCGCACCGCGGCCAGCTCCAGCGCCAGCGGGATGCCGTCGAGGCGGCGGCAGACGCGGACCACCGTGTCGCGGTTGGACGCGTCCACGGCGAACCCGGGCACCACGGCGGCGGCGCGCTCGGCGAACAACGTCACCGCCTCGACCGAGGGCTCCCCCTCCGACGGGACCGGCAGCGGCGGCACGACGAGCACCTGCTCACCGTCGGCGCGCAGCAGCTGGCGGCTGGTGGCCAGCACCCGCACCGAGGAGGTGGCCGACAGCAGCTTGGCGACCAGCACCGCGCACGCGTCCAGCACGTGCTCGCAGTTGTCCAGCACCAGCAGCACGCGCTGGTCCTCGAGGTACTCGGCGAGCCCGCCCACCTGCGCGCCCGCCTCATCGGTCAGGCCCAGGGTGGTGGCGATCGTGTGGGCCAGCAGGGCGGGATCACGCAGCTCGGCCAGCGGCACGAACCACACGCCGTCGGGGAACGCCCGCCACCGGTCGGCGGCCGCGCGCAGGGCGAGCCGGGTCTTGCCGACCCCACCGACCCCGGTCAGGGTCACCAGCCGGGCCGAGGCCAGCAGGCGGCGGGTTTCGGCGAGCTCGCGGCGCCGTCCCACGAAACTGGTCAGCTCGCTGGGAAGGTTGCCGGCGCCCCGCGACACGTCGGGCATCAGCCGATTCTATGCCCGGTTCCGCGCTGATCAGGCGGTGCGACGGCGGCCGTGGCGCCGCAGCAGGGCCACCAGGTGCGCGTTGACCTGCGCCGGGTGCTCCAGCGGGAAGGCGTGCCCGGCGTCGGGCAGGATCACCAGATCGGCGCCGGGGACCGCCCGCGCGATCGCCTCGCTGTTCCCCGGCGGCGTGACGACGTCGTCCGAACCGGCCAGGACGAGGCAGTCGACGCGCTCCAGCGCGGCCAGCGCGGCGGTCTTGTCGTGCACCCGGAACTGGGGGAAGAAGTCGGCCAGGACCTCCAGCGGCGTCTGCCCGATCTGCTCCACCAGGAACTCGGCCACGGGCGGCGGGACCTCGGAGGCGAACGCGTGCCGGGGCACCAGCGCGCCGGTCAGCTCGCGCACCGGTCCGGACAGGACGCGGGCCCGCGGCAGCAGCGCGAGTGCCCACGGGATGACCCAGTGCAGCGCGCGCATCCCGGGGCGGGGCAGGCCGAGGTCGCCGAGCACCGGTTCGGCGCTGGTGGCGAGCAGCGCGGTGGCGGCGACGCGGGTGCCGAACAGCTCCGGCTCCTGCTCGGCCAGCGCCATGATCGTCATGCCGCCCATCGAGTGCCCGGCGAGGACGACGGGCCCGCGGGGCGTGGTCTGGTCGAGCACCGCGCGCAGGTCGCGGCCGAGCTGGTCGACGGTCGCGTGCGCGGCCGGGCCGCGCCGGGAGCGTCCGTGCCCGCGCTGGTCCCAGGTCACGACCCGGGCGTGGCGGGCGAGCTCGGGGACCTGGAAGCACCAGCTCGCGCCGGAGAGGGCGTAGCCGTGGCACAGCACGACGGTGACCGGGGCGTGCGGATCGCCGAAGACCTCGGCGTGCAGGGCGACGCCGTCGTCGGCGACGACCGTCCGGGCTTCGCCGCGGGCGCAGGTGAGCGGGACGGCCGCCGGGCCGGCCGGTCCCCCGGTCGCGGCACGCAGCGCGGTCCGGGTCAGCGCGAGCCCGGCCGCCAGGCCCGGCTCCACCGCCTTCACCGCTCGCATGTCTCTCCTCCGGCGCGCACACCACGACACGATGACCTTGCCGGGTCGTGCCGGAACCGGGGCACCGGGAAAGTACGTAGTCCGGTACCGAGATGTCAGCAGCCGGAAAAGCGGTGGGCCGGCAGCCCGCGCACGCCGGGCCGCAGCCGGAACAGGGACCCGGCCTCGGGCTGGGTGCCCTCCTCGACGCCCTGCCGGGACGTCGTCACGTACAGCTCGTCCAGGTCCGGGCCGCCGAAGGCGCACGCGGTGACCTGCGTGACCGGGAACCCGGCGCGGGCCACCTGCTCGCCGTCCGGGGTGTAGCAGTGGACGGCCCCGCCGCCCCACAGCGCGACCCAGAGGTTGCCCTCGGCGTCGACGGTGAGGCCGTCCGGCGAGCCCACCTCCGCCGGGATCGTGACCACCGTGCGCCGGTGCGTGAGCCCCGCCGCGGCGGTGTAGTCGAAGGCGTCGATCCGTCCGGTGGGGGTGTCGACGTAGTAGGCGGTGCCGCCGTCCGGGCTCCACGCGAGGCCATTGGAGACGGTGACGCCGGTGAGCACCGTGGTGACCGAGCCGTCCGGGTCCAGCCGGTGCAGGGCACCGGCGCCCGGGGTGCCGTCGTAGGCCATCGAACCGCAGTAGAACCGGCCGTCCGGATCGCAGCCGCCGTCGTTCATCCGCACGCCCGGATCGGTCCACACCTCCGGCAGCGGCCGCACCGCGGTGAGCGCGCCGTCGGCGAGGGCGAACCCGCGCTCCAGCGCCAGAACCACCCCGCCGCCGGTACCCGGCCGCAGCGCCGCCGCGACCGCGCCCACGTGGTGGCGGCGGACCTCGCCACCGTCCAGTTCCAGCACGTCCCCGGCGAGCATGTCCACCCACCGCACGCCCGGCCACTCCGGCGCCCACACCGGCCCTTCGCCGTGCGCGGCCACCGGCCCGGTCGCCTGGTCCACAGTGGACACCACGGGTCAGTCCCCCTCGGTCCGCATCCGCCCCACCGCGTCGGTGGTGGTCTCGATCAGCCGCCGCATCGCCCGCGCGGCCGCCGTGGGACGGCGGCCGCGGACCGCGACCAGCACCGCCTGGTGCAGGGGCAGCGTCGCGGCCACCCCGCCCGGCGCGTGCGAGCTGGCGGCCAGTCCGTGGTGCAGGCTCGCCTCCAGCAGGCGGCCCAGCTGCTCGACGAGCTGGTTGCCGCTCGCGCGCAGCAGGGTCAGGTGGAAGGCGAGGTCGGCCTCGACGAACGCGTCGGCGTCCGCGTCGTCCCGGCCCGCTTCCCCGGCCATCCGGGCGCAGGCGTCCTCCAGGACCGCGAGCTGCTCGCCGGTCGCGCGCTCGGCGGCCAGCCGCGCCGCGCCGGGCTCGACCATCAGCCGCAGCTCGAGCAGGTCGCGCAGGAACGCCGCGTCGGAGAGCTGACCGTGCCAGCTGATCACCTCGCGGTCCATCAGGTTCCACTGCTCGCGCGGCAGCACCCGGGTGCCCAGCCGGGGCCGCGGTTCGACGAGCCCCTTGGCGGCCAGCGCCTTGACCGCCTCGCGCACCCCGCCGCGGCTCACGTTCAGCTGGGCGGCCAGGTCGGCCTCGTTGGGCAGCTGGCTACCGTGGCCGAGTTCGCCCGACACGATGCGCCGCCCCAGCCATTCGACGACCTGGCCGTGGAGGGTGCGGTGCCGCCCGAGCGGCCCGGCCTGACTCCTGCTCACGGAGCAATCCTCGAATCATTGATCCATGAAGTCAACGCGCCGGGCGGACCGGATAGGATCTCCGATCATGGATGCGCGCGAGTTCACCGAACACTGGGTCACCGCCTGGAACGCCCACGACCTGGACGCCCTGCTGGCACACTTCACCGAGGACGTGGTGTTCACCTCGCCGGTGGCGGCCCAGCTGACCGGCTCCGCGGTGATCCGCGGCAAGGACGCGCTGCGCGCGTACTGGAGCGAAGGACTGCGGCGGATCCCCGATCTGCGGTTCGAGGTGATCGGCGTCTACTCCGGTGTGGACACCCTGGTCATCAACTACCGCAACCAGAAGGGTGGCCTGGTCAACGAGGTGCTGCGCTTCGAGGGCGCGCTGGTCCGCGAGGGACACGGCACCTACCTGGGCGACGACGACAACCCCGCGGGCGCCACCGCCTAGGTCCGCACCGTGGCCACCGCCAGCGTGGTGAACGTCTTCGTGAAGGCGCCGCCGAGCTCGTCGATCGCGGCGCCGACCGCGGTCAGGATCTCCGCCTGCGCGGTGGCCGGGAGGCGGGTCAGGCCGCCGGTGGTGGGCAGCAGGTCCAGCCACTCGTCCCGGGTGCAGGTCCGCTCCCGGTCGAACCGCCAGTGCTCCGGTTCGGCGAACGCGCCCGTCTCGCGGATGCTCGCGGCGACCCGTTCGAAACCGGCCCGGTGCATCTCCACCGCGTTGCCCGCCGGCTGCCCGGCGAACGGCGAATCGGGTACCACGCGGCGGAAGACCTCGGCGAAGACCTCCGCCACCGCGGGCGGCGATTCGAAGACGTGCGCGAACACCGCCAGCAGCCCGCCGGGGCGCAGCACCTCCCCCGCCTTGGCCGCGCCGGCGTCCGGGTCCACCCAGTGCCACGCCTGGCCGGCCACGACCGCGTCGAACACGCGGCCCGCCGGGTCCCACGCCTCGAACGTGGCCACCTCGACCTCGACGCCGGTGCGCCGCGCGAACTCCGCCATCCGCGCGTCCGGGTCGACGCCGAGCACGCGGCACCCGGCTGCCTGGAACTGCCGGGCCTCGATGCCGGTGCCGCACCCCACGTCGAGCACCGCGGGGCCCGGGCTGGCGGCGACGACGCGGTCGATCAACGCGGCGGGATACGACGGCCGGGCGCGGTCGTAGCGTCCGGCATCGGCACCGAAGGACTCCGCCATCTCGCGGGCTGCATGTGAAGTGGGCATGCGCCCACCGTAGTGGGCAGATGCCCACTACGGCAACGGGGACAATGGTCGTCATGCCAACCGGGGTGCACATCCGTGACGCGCGCCAGCAGCTGTTCGACGCCGCCGAACGCGTCCTGCTCCGCGACGGGGCGAGCGCGCTCACCAGCCGTGCGGTCACCGCCGAGGCGGGTGTGGCCAAGGGTGTGCTGCACCGGCACTTCGCCGACTTCGACGCCTTCCTCGCCGAACTCGTGCAGGACCGCATCAACCGGATGACGGACCAGAGCGCGGCGCTGCGCGCGTCGGCGGGCACCGGCACCGTGACGGACACCCTGACCACGGCCCTGACCGAGCTGTTCGACCCGGTGGCGGTCGCGATCGTCGGCCTGGTGATCTTCCGCGACGAGCTGCGCGCCCGGCTCGGGCGCGGCCAGGGCATCCCGGTCCTCGCCGAAGCCGCCGCCATGTTCGCCGGCTACCTCGCCGAGGAGCGCGCGCTGGGCCGCATCGCCGCCGACGCCGACGTGGACTCGCTCGCGCTGTCGCTGATCGGCTCCGGGCACCTGCTCTTCGCCGACCGCGCGAACCGCCCGGACCCCGTGGTGCTCGGCCAGGTCGTGGAGACCGTCCTCGCCGACGCCGTGCAACGACGCCTGCTCTGACTCACCGGCTCAGCCGCCGCACCGCGATCCCCGCGCCGAGGATCAGCACCAGCACGGTGAACGACCACCCGCGTTTCTCCTCGGTCCGCTCCCGGGTGGACACCTGCTCCGCCGGTTTCTTCGTGGTCACCGGACGCCGGGGTTTCGTGGTGGACGGCGGCGGCGGGGTGACCTTCGGCGGGGGCTTCGGTGTCGTCACCGGCCGGGGCGGCGGGCTCGGCACCGGCGGTGGCGGAGGCACGGGT
>NZ_PQHY01000120.1:0-13915 GCF_003385175.1 Amycolatopsis ruanii | reverse complement strand
CCCCAGACCCCAACTTCGCCACCACACCCGCCCCCGTTTTCAAGCCCGCGCCGCGTCCAGCACCGGCCCCAGCTCCGCCACCACCGCATCCAGCGGCGCCACATCCTCCTGCGCCCGCGCCATCACGATCGCCCCTTCGAGCGCACTGATCATCACCAGCGCGAGCGACCGGCACCGCTCCTCCGGGACCCCCATCTCCCGCAGGCTCTCCTCGATCGGCCGCAGCCACGTCTCGAACCCCGCGCACACGGCCTGCCGCAGATTTTCGTTGCCCGCCACGACATCCGCCGTCGTGGCGACGAACGGGCATCCCGCCGCGAACCGCTCGTCGCGGAACTGGTCCCGCCACTGCGCCACCATCCCGGCGAACAACCCGGCCGGCGTCGGCGCGGCTTCGGCGTAGCGTTTGACCCGCCGCGCCGCGAACTCCCCCGACCACGCGAGCGCCTCACGCACCAGCTGGTCCTTGCCGCCCGGGAAGTAGTGCTGCAAGGACCCCCGAGGCGCCGACGCGTGCTCGACCACCTCCCGCATACCGGTCCCGCTCACCCCCTGCGTCCGGATCAGCTGCGCCGCGCTGTAGACCATCCGCTCCCGCGGCCCCCGCGTCACGCCACCATCTCCGCCACGAACCAGACCGTCCGACCGGGCAGCCTTGTCAGCCCACGCCGCGTCGCACCGCGACCACGGCCCCTCAGACCGCGCCACCCCAGCAGCCGCCCATCACCGACCAGGCCATCCACCCCTGCCAGCCCACTCACCGTCACGCCGCGCCACCCGATCAACCCACGCACGCTCGGACCACCACCCACCAAGCCGCGCAGCCCGATCATCCCGCTCACCGTCACGCCGCCACCTCCGTCACCGAGGCCATCCGGCCACGCCACCCCATCAGCCCACGCACCGTGCATCCCGCCACCAAGCCATTCCGGCCGCGTCACCCCGCCAGCCCATTCACCACCACGCCGTCCACCCACCGTCAGACCACCCCCGGCATCGTCAGCTCGTACCGGTACTCCCCGCGATCAACCCCGCGCACCAACCGGAAACCCTGCCCCCGCAGCAAAGCCTTCGCCGCCGCGTTGTCCGCCTGCGTCACCGCCCGCACCGTCCACCCCGCCCACCGCCCCGACGCCCGCAACCACGCGGCCAGGCCGGTCCCGATGCCACGCCGCTGCCACGGGTCCGCGACCATGATGCCCAGCTCCGCCACCCCCGGCTCACCTGCCACCAGGTTCAGCAGCCCCGCGGCCGCCCCTCCGCTGAACGCGACCAGCGCGACCCCGTGCGGCGGGCCCGCGAGGAGGTAGCGCCGGTACCGGTCGAGGATGTCCCGCGGCTCCGGCTGCCCTGGCATGAAGAACCGGTTCCGCAAAGTCCCCGCGGAGCAGGCCAGGACGAGGTCGGCGACGTCCGCGATACACGTCCCGTCCAGCTCCCGGAGCGTTATGACACCTGACATAAGTCCGGTCTACTCCTCGCCGGCCCCGGAGACAAGCCCCGGGCGCGCATAGACTGCGGGCATGCGGCGATGGGTGTCCCGGGTGGACCGGCAGGTGTTCGCCCGGGTGGCGGCGACCGATTCCGTGCTCTTGGACCGGGTACTGCCCCGCCTGGGCCGCGCGGCCAACTACGGCGGCCTGTGGTGGGCGGTCAGCGGCACGCTCGCCGCGACGCGCAACCGCCGCGCCCGCCGCGCCGCCCTGCGCGGGATGCTCGCCCTCGGCATCGCCAGCGCGACGGCCAACGGCCTGAGCAAACGCGTCATCGGCCGGACCCGCCCGTCGACGGTCGCCATCCCGCCGGTCCGCCAGCTGCGGCGCACGCCCTGGACGACGTCGTTCCCGTCCGGGCACTCCGCTTCCGCGGCCGCCTTCGCCGCCGGCGCCGCGCTGGAGTGGCCCGCGCTCGCCGCGCCGGTCGGCGCTCTCGCCGCCGGCGTCGCGACCTCCCGCGTCGTCACCGGCGCCCACTACCCGTCCGACGTGCTCGCCGGGGTCGGCCTCGGCCTGACCGCCGGCCTGGTCACGCTGTCCTGGTGGCCGCGCACCCCGTCCGACCCGTCGGAGGCGCAACCCTGCCCGGCGCCCGCGCTGCCGACCGGCGACGGGCTGGTCCTGGTGGCCAACGCCGCCGCGGGCAGCGCGGGAGCGACGGTGCTGGACCGGATCGCCGCCGAGCTGCCGCAGGCGAAGATCGTCGAACCGGCCGACGGCGAGGACCTGACCGAGGCGCTCACCGAGGCCGCCCGGACCTGCCGCGTCCTGGGCGTCGCGGGCGGGGACGGCACGATCGTCGTCGCCGCGCGCGTCGCTGCCGCGCACAACGTGCCGCTCCTCGTCGTCCCGGCGGGCACCCTCAACCACTTCGCCCGCGATCTCGGTGTGGAGACCCCGGACGACGCGATCACCGCGTTGCGGACCGGTTCCGCCGTGCGGATCGACCTGGGCATCGCAGACGACCAGGTCTTCGTCAACACCTGCAGCACCGGGCTCTACACCGATCTCGTCCGCTACCGGGAGAGGTGGGAGAAGCGGATCGGGAAGTGGCCGGCGGTGCTGGTCGGGCTGGTGCACGTGCTGCGCCGGGCGAAGCCGCAGGAGCTGATCGTCAACGGCGAGCGGCGCCGCGTGTGGATGATCTTCGCGGGCAACGGCGCGTACCGCCCGCGCGGGTTCGCGCCGACCTACCGGCCCAGCCTGCACGACGGGCTGCTCGACATACGCACGGTGTACGCGGAACGTCCACTCGCGCGCACGCGGGTGGTGCTGGCCGTGCTCACCGGGACGCTGCGGTGGTGCCCGCCCTACCAGGACCGGCCGGCCGCGGCGCAGCTGAGGATCAGCGCGCCCAGCGGCCGCCTGCGCCTGGCCGTCGACGGGGAGCTGATCCAGGTCCAGCCGGACATCACGCTGCGCAAGAGCCGGGGCGCGCTGGTCGTCTACCGCTGAGCGGACCACTCCAGCGTCTGCGGCGCAGTGGCTCAGCCACTTAGCCAGAACCTGCCGGGCGGCGCAATACTCAGCCCACTCGGTCCCCGTGGCTCACCGTTTCGGTGCATGGCTCCAGCGGCCCAACCAGCCATCCAGAAGCCCGTACGCTCGCCGGGATTGGTCAAGTGGCTCAGCCACTCATAGACCCCTCCGAACCTTCCAGACGAGTGGCTCAGCCACTCGGCCAATGCCTGCCCCGCCACGCAGGACTCAGCCGCTTGCGGCGAACTCCCGGAGCCTTCCGGACCGGTGGCTCAGCCACTTTCCAATGCCTGCCCCGCCACGCAGGACTCAGCCGCTTGCGGCAAACTCCCGGAGCCTTCCGGACCGATGGCTCAGCCACTCGTCCAATGCCTGCCCCGCCACGCAGGACTCAGCCGCTTGCGGCAAACTCCCGGAGCCTTCCGGACCGATGGCTCAGCCACTCGTCCAATGCCTGCCCCGCCACGCAGGACTCAGCCGCTTGCGGCAAACTCCCGGAGCCTTCCGGACCGATGGCTCAGCCACTCGTCCAATGCCTGCCCCGCCACGCAGGACTCAGCCGCTTGCGGCAAACTCCCGGAGCCTTCCGGACCGGTGGCTCAGCCACTCGTCCAATGCCTGCCCCGCCACGCAGGACTCAGCCGCTTGCGGCAAACTCCCGGAGCCTTCCGGACCGGTGGCTCAGCCACTTTCCCAATGCCTGCCGCGCAACCCAGTGGCTCAGCCAATCCACGGAACCCTGTCCGGCAGCAGTTCCGGAGCCCAGCGGCCCAGGCACTCCCCACTGCCGCTCAACCCTGATGCCAGCCAAGCGGTCCAGCCACTCGTCCAGTAAGCGAATTCGCCAGCCGCTATACGACTGCCTCAAGTGGCTCAGCCACTCACCCAGCGACCCGGCCGAAACCAGCGGAGTGGGCCAGAGTTTCCAGCGCCAACCGGCTTGCATGGTCGCGAGCGCACGGGCATCGTGCACGGGGAAGGCGTCTTTCCCCGGCAGGACGTCAGCGATGTTCGGCGCGAGCCTTCAGTCGCTGGAGGGTGGCGGCGATGTTGGCGCGGTTCTTGTCCTCGCGCTGCCACACACCCGTGACGAGCGAACTGGGCGCACGAAACCAACCGGGCCGCTTGTCCCACGTGCTCTCGACGACCACGCAGCCATCAGCCGAGGGTTCGATGTCGTACTGCCACCGGGACACCGGAATTCCCAGGGACCGCACCTCGAAGGCGAACCGCTTTCCCTCGTCGGCGTCGGTGATCGTGCTGACGGTGCTCCACAACCGCACCCCGCGGCGGTTGATCCCGCGGAACCGCGCGCCGACCCGGGCACCGGTCACCCCGGCGAGCCAGCGGAACCCGCTGTACTCCTCGGCCAGCTCCGCGAGCACACCCGGATCGCTGACCAGGTCGTACACCCGCCCCGGCTCGGCGCCGATCTCGATCCGGCCCGTGGCACTGGGCCCTGCGTGCGCCATGGACACCTCGCAACACCGCGGACAGTTACATACCTACAGTATGTATCTTGGCGGTGTCCGTCAACAGTGCGGTCCCGCGTTCGGCCAGGGAGGTGCCGAACCAGGTGACCACAGTGGACGATCGTATCCCGGTGTTTGTTCCGATCTGCCCGCTGCGGGAACGGGTTCCGGCCAGTGCGTCCACAGCGAACGGGTGGCCCGGGGCGCCGGGATTCCGGGCGGGAACACCGAGACGATCGCCGAAACGAGCGCGGACGGCGGGATCTCGGTCAGCCAGATCTCACCACCGGCGAGGAGGGCCGGCACTCCGGTGCGGCCAGCGGCTACGGCGAGGGCCCGGACCGGGTGACCGATGTGCCCCGCGGCGTCGACACACCTCCGGACCGGCCAGCAGAGACAGCGGCGCCTCCAGCCGGGAGTCGAGGCGTCGCCCCCGAGGCGAGACCGCGTTCCGCACACGAGCCGTACACCTCATCGGTGAGCCGGGCGCGTTCGGCCGGGGTGCGGCCGGTGCTCGGCACCCGCGGCGGTTAGAGCATGGGCGGCAGCTGGAGGTCGCCCCGCGGCAGGTCGAACGGCGCGGACAGGACGAAGTCGGGTCTTCGGCGGGCCACACCGGTCACGCAGCGGGGACCCGGCCGCCTGCGCCGGGCCCCGCCTCGCCGAACCGGACGGTGAACGCGCCGCCACCGCTGCCCGGGCTCCCGGCACCGCCGAAACCGGCGGTGCCGGGGCACAACGAGGCAGAACCGCCGGAACCCGGGATCGCCGGGCCGGTGGTTCGCGTGCCGGGCGGCCGGGGCGAGTTCACCGCACCCGGCCGATGGGTGGCGCCGCCCGCGGACCGCTGATCACGGGCGCGGACGGAACCGGCGGATCGCTCCGCCGGAAGTCGAGGTTTCCCGGACCGGAGGCTGTGCCCGGACGTTCGGCGGTCTCAGGTCGCCGGCTGCTTCGAACAGGCCCTCGGCTCCGTGGGCGAACAGGCGCTCCAGGGTCTCCTCCAGGTCGAGCGACGGTGGCTCGGCGAGGGTTCCGTCGCCCGCTGCGATGCAGCACCCACGAAGCCTTGCCCCGGCACGACCCGGCGACCGCGGCGGTCGTGCGGTTCACCACGCGCAACGTTTCGTGGAGTTCGCGATAGCTGCGCGCAGGCCAATTCTGCGCGTCCTGCTCGCCCACGTCCGCGCTCCCGTGCTGCTCGTTCCTGCCCAGATCACGCTCAGTGAAACCCGGCGGCGGCCGCGACGCCAGCGGGCCCGCTCCGGCATGCCCTATCGGTCGGTCAACCGTGCCCGCCCGGCTCGAAAACCGGCAGCGGGACAGACCCGTGGACTCTCACTGGCGCACCCGCCGCCCGAGCTGTGCGGCCCGCGATCGATGCAGCCCTGCCCGCAGGACAAACCAGCCCAGGCGACCCACGCGGCAGTGAAACACGGCCTCAGTGGCTCACCAGCCGCCTCAGTTGCGAGGCCCGCGGACGGGCCGTCGCAGCAACGACCATCCCACCCAACCAACCCGGCAGCGATCCACGGCCCTCAGCGGCTGACCGCCCGCCCGAGCTGCGGCGCACCGCCGAGAAAGGCCGGCCCCAGCGGTCACCCCTCCAGCAAGCGCTTCCCCAGTTCGGCCGCTGCCTCGGTGTCCAGGGTCTCGCACAGCGTAAGCGCCTCGCGGCGGTGTTCCTCTGCCCACGCGCGCCGTCCGGTCGCCTCCAGCACCTGCGCCAGCTCCGCCAGCGCCTGCGCCCGCTGCCACCGCGTGAGCACGTCCGTGAAAACCCCCAACGCCGCCTGCAAACAGTCCTCCGCCAGCCCGAGCCGCCCGGCCTCCCGCCACGCCGTGCCCTCCTGCACGGCGCATTCCGCGCCCGGCACGGCGAAACCGCCCTTCTCGAACAGGGTCCGGGCGGTCCGGAACGCCTCCGCGCCGCCCGGCCAGTCCCCCGTCTCGGTGAGCGCACGGCCCATCAGCTGGAACGTCAGCGCCCGGAAGAACCGGTACGTGAACGGGTTCGCGTCCTCCCGGTGACGATCGGTGTCGGCGAGCACCTCGCGGTGCACCAGCAGCGCCTCCCCCGGACGACCGACCGCGCACAACACCCTCCCGAGCACGTTCCGGATCGAGCCCTGCCCCAACCAGAAATCCATGTCCGCCAAGCCGACCGCGCGCTCGACGTGGTCCAGCGCCTCCGCCGGCCGCCCCAGCCGCAACAGCACCGAACCGAGGTACCCGAGCGCCCACGTCTGCTCGCGCCGGTCACCGATCTCCGTCGCGATCTCCAGCGCCTCCTGGTGCGCGGCGCGGCCACCCTCGTTGTCGCCCAGGCAGTAGTACCGCGCCCAGCCGAGGAAGTTGAGCAGCACCGCCTCATCGGCACGGCTGCCCAGCGCCCGCGCGGCCTCCACGCCGAGCGCGAACACCTCGTCCCACGGCAGCTGCTGGATCCGGCCGTCGGAGAACCAGTGCAGCGCCCGGGCCAGGTCCACCACCTGCCCGTACTTGCCGTGCGTCAGCGCGACCCGTTGCGCGGCGAGCCAGTTCGCGGCCTCCGCGTCGAGCCAGGCGCCGGCCTCCTCGCGCGTGGCGAACCGGCTCGCCTCCACCGAATCGCGCAGCGCGTCCGGGTAGAACAGGCGCCCGGCCTCGATCCCGGCGTCCAGCAGGTGGTCCAGCACCGCGCACATCGCGGCCGACGTCTCGCCGGCGTCCTCCTCGGCCGCCAGCCGCTCCCGCGCGAACGGGCGGATCAGGTCGTGGAACGTGTAACGGCCGGGCACGCTCCCGGCCTGCAGGAGGTTCGCGTCGACCAGTTCGTCGATGTGGGCGCGCACGTCCGGCGTCGCCATGCCCGTGGCGACGGCCGCCAGGTCGGCGCCGAAATCCGGCCCCGGGATCACCGCGAGGCGGCGGAACACCAACCGCGCGGCCGGGGACAGCCGCCGGTGCGACATTTCGAACGCCGACCGCACCCGCAGATCCCCGGCCGACAACGCGGCCAGCCGCGTGTTCTCGTCGCGCAGCTGGTCGACCAGGTAGGCGATCGTCCAGTGTGGACGGCTCGCCAGCCGGTTGCCCGCGATCCGCACCGCCAGCGGCAGGTTCCCGCACAGCCCGGCCAGTTCCGCGGCCGCCTCCGGCTCGGCGCGGACCCGGTCCGGCCCGGCGATCGCCGCGACGAGCGCCGACGCGTCCGCGGTCTCCAGCGGCCGCAACCACAACCAGCGCGCCGACTCCAGCCCGGCCAGGGCACGCCGGCAGGTGATGAGCGTCAGGCAGCCGGTGGCGGCCGCGAGCAGCGGGCGGACCTGGGCCTCGTCGGCCGCGTTGTCCAGCAGCACCAGCACACGGCGGCCGGCCAGCAGCGAACGGAACAGCGCGGACTGCTCGGCGACCGTGGCCGGGATCTCCGCCGCCGGCACGTGCAGGCCGCGCAGCAGGACGTCCAGCGCCGCGCGCGGGGTGACCGGCTGGTCGTCCATGCCCCGCAGGTCGACCGACAGGAAGCCGTCCGGGAACTCGCCGGCCAGCAGGTGCGCGGCCGTGCGGGCCAGCGCGGTCTTGCCCACGCCCGGATGCCCGACCAGCGACACGACCACCCCGCTCGGGATGGTGAGCGCGTCGGCGGCGGCGCAGCGCAGCGTGTCCAGCTCGTGCTCGCGGCCCACCAGGTCCGGCACCGCGGCCGGCGGCAGGCCCGCGAACGGCGCCGGTGGTCTGGACCTGCGGCGGCGGCCGTCGCGGGCGGCGGCCAGGAAGTCCTCGCGGGTGCCGCCGATCAGCCCGAGCGCGTCGGCGAGGGCCTCGGTCGAGCGGCGCTGCGCGGCGCGGGCCCGGCCGCGTTCCAGGTCGGACAGGGCGCGGACGCTGACACCCGAGGCCTGGGCCAGATCGGCCTGCGTGAGCCGGGCCGAGCGGCGATGGCGTAGCAGCAGCTCACCGAAGGTCGGATCCTCCCCCGGTGACCCTGGATCCAGTGTCTCGCTCACCGCCACCCATTAAACCGGCAGAACTTCAGGAGCCGAAAACCTGCCGGTGCTTCCGCCTGGTTCCCCCTGTATCGGTACGGTTAGGTGGCCCTATGCCGTTCAGCCCCGCGACGCGGGAGATCCCCGGCGGCCGGCCCGCCGCCCGCCTGCACGCCGTTCCGGCTGCCGACCGCGCCGTGGTCCGGGTCGCGGTGCTGGCCGACGACGTGTTCCTGCGTGCCGGCCTGCTCAGTGAGATCCAGGGCAAACCGGGCATCCACGTGGTCGCCGGGCCGCCCGCGTCGGCGGACGTGCTGGTCGCGATGACCGGGTCGGCGGCGGACCTGCCGGACCTGGTGGCCGGCGCCCCCACCAACGCGCGGCTGGTGCTGATCACCGGCACGCCCCGCCCGGCGGAACTGTGGACCGCGATCGAGAACGGCCTGGTGGTGCTGATCCCGCGCGCGGAGCTGACGACGACCCGGCTGCTGCGCGCGATCGCCGACGCGCACCAGGGGCAGCGGGACCTGCCCGCCGAGCAGCTGGGCCAGGTGCTGCACGGGCTGGCCCGCCTGCAGCGCGAGGTGCTGTCGCCGCGGGAGCTGATGCTGAACGGGTTGTCGCGCCGGGAAACCGAGGTGCTGCGCCGGCTCGCCGACGGCCAGGACACGGCGGAGATCGCCGCGGAAATGTCCTATTCGGAGCGCACGGTGAAGAACATCCTGCACAGCCTCACCAGCCGGCTGGGGTTGCGCAACCGCACGCACGCGGTGTCCTACGCGCTGCGCAACGGGCTAATCTGAGCGGGCGCCGGACGTCCGGAGTGGACGGTGCCGGATCCGGCCGTTGAGTGGCGGACACGCCGAGGCGAGGCGGCGCCTCGGCGTGTCCGCTGGTCCCGGGGCGGGCGATGGCCGTCCCGGGAGTTCGGAGTCAGGCCACGGACGTGACGGGCCAGCAATTTCCGGTGAAGTCGCGCAGCTCGGCCGCTTCCGGCGTGCCCAGTTCGTCGAACAGGGCGTAGGCGCGGCGCCAGTAGTCCTGCGCCAGCCCGGCCCGCGCGGCGCACCGGTGCAGTTCCGCCAGCTCGTTGAGCGCCCGCGCCTGCTGGTACCGCTCGCCGCGGTTGATCGCGGCGCGCAGGCCGGCCTCGATCAGGTCAGCGGCGGTGAGCAGGTCGCCGATGTCGCGGTGCACGCCGCCGAAGTCGACGAGCACCTCGCTCTCCGTCGCCGGGCCGCTGACCGTGCGGACGATCCGCAGCGCCTCGTTGAGGTTGCCGAGCGCGTCGTCGAACCGGCCGGTCCGGCGGTAGGTGTTGCCGAGCCGGTGCCGCGCGTAGGCGATCCGCGGCTCCAGGCCGTGCGCCTCGGCGAGGTCGGCGGCCTCCTTCAAGTGCTCGATCGCCTCGCGGTGCCGGCCCAGCCGACGCCACGCGTCACCGAGGTCGGCCAGCGCGCCGCTTTCGGCGTCCGGGTCGCCGGCCTGCCGGGACAGCACCAGCGCGTGCCGGTACTGGTCGACGGCCTCGTCGAGCCGGCCGAGCGTGGCCAGCGTGGCGCCGAGGTTGGCCGCGACAGCGCTTTCCAGCCACGGGTCCCCGGCGCAGCGCGGCCCGGCCGTGCGGAACAGCCGCAGCGCCTCGGGGAACTCGCCGACGCGGTGGCAGAGCACGCCCAGCGCGGTCAGCGACGTGGCTTCCAGTTCCCGCTCGCCGTTCTCGCCGTGCAGGTCGATCGCGCGCAGGAACTGCTCGCGCGCGTCGGCGGCGCGGCCGTGGTGCAGGTAGGCGGCCGCGAGGTCGGAGCGGGTGTGGGCCTCGCCGACGCTGTCCTGCGCGGCGGTCGCGGCCGCCAGCGCCGCCTCGTGCGTGTGCACCCAGTCGTGGTCGTGGCTGTAGCCGTAGAGGTACAGGTACGCGCGCAGGCACCGGGTCAGCTGCCAGGCGTGTGTCGGCCAGCCCTGCTCGGCGGCCAGGCTCACCGCGGCGATCAGGCACGGCCGCTCGGCCTCCAGCCACCGTTTCGCCGCCTCGCGGTCGGGCAGCACGGGGCCGTGCGCGGGCGCGGCGCCGGTGAGCGGGAGGTGTTTGGCCGGGTAGATCAGGTGCGTGGCGCGGGCCGCGGTGTGCAGGTAGAAGTCGAGCACGCGGGTGATCGCGGCGCGCCGCGCGGGCTCCGGCTCGTGGTCGCGGGCGAGACCGCGCGCGTACTCGGCGAGCAGGTTGTGCAGCCGGTACCGGTCGCGCGTGACGACGGTGACCAGGTTCTCGTCCACGAGGCGGTCGAGCAGCCACCTGGCCCGCGCCGGAGCCAGCCCGGCCAGCGCGCCGACCGATTCGGGCGTGAAGTCCGCGCCGGGGTGCAGGCCCAGCAGGCGGAACAGACGCTGTTCGTCGGCCGCCAAGGCCTGGTAGGACAGTTCGAACACGGCACGCAGGCGGCGGCTGCCCGCGGCCAGTTCGTCGATGCGGTCGCCGGTTTCGGCCAGCCGGGCGGCCAGGTCGGCGACCGTCCACGTGGGACGGGACTGCAGGCGCCGGGCCGCGAGCGCGACGGCCATCGGCAGCCACCCGCACAGCTCGCCGACGCGCCGCGCCGCTTCGGGTTCGGGTTCCACCCGCTTGGCGCCGACGACCCGGACGAGCAGTTCGCGGGCCTCGGCCGGGGTGAAGACGTCCAGCGGCAGGGTGCGGGCGCCGTCGAGGGCGAGCGCGCGGCGGCTGGTGACCAGGACGAGGTTGGTCGGGCCGGCCGGGAGCAGGGGTAGGATCTGGTCCTCGCTGGCCGCGTTGTCCAGCAGCACCAGCACGTCGCGGCCGTAGACGCGGTCGCGGTAGAGGGAGGCGCGCTCGTCGAGGCTGGGCGGGATCTGGTCGCCGGGCACGCCGAGCAGGCGCAGGAACGAGGCGAGCACCGCCGCCGGGTCGGCGGGCGGCTGGTCGGAGTGGCCGCGCAGGTCGACGTAGAGCTGGCAGTCGCCGTAGCGGCCCTCGGCGAGCAGCTGGTGCGCGACGTGCACCGCGAGGCGGGTCTTGCCGACGCCGGCCATGCCCTCGATGAGCGCGATGCCGACCGCGGTGCCGCCGTCGATCGCGCGGAGGCCGTCCCGCAGGGTGGTCAGTTCGGCCTCGCGACCGCTGAAGTCGGCGGTGTCCAGCGGCAGCTGCCGGTGGGCGCTGACCGGGGCGAACTCCGGGCGCGCGACCTCCTGGCGCAGCACGCGCTGGTAGGCGGTGGCCAGCTCGGGGCCGGGGTCGGCGCCGAGTTCGGTGGCGAGGCGGCGGCGCAGGGTGTCGAACACGTCGAGCGCGGCGGCCTGCTGACCGCTGCCGGCGAGGGCGATCATGAGGCGTGCGTGGACGGCCTCGTGGAGCGGGTCGGCCTCGGCGACGCGCTGGAGCAGCGGCAGGACCTCCTGGTAGCGGCCGAGGTCGGAGGCGGCGCCGGCGTACTCGACGACGACGGCCCGGTACTCCCGCACGAGCGCGACGACGATCGGGTGGGATTCCAGCGCGCTCAGGCCTTCCAGTGGTTCGCCGCGCCAGAGGCCCACGGCTTCGGCGAACAGGCCGCACGCTTCGGTGAGTTCGCCGTCTTCGCGGACGTGCCGGGCGCGGGCGACGAGCTGGCGGAACAGGAGCAGGTCGTGCTGGCCCTCGGCGACCTTGAGCTGGTAGCCGCCGCGGGCGGAGACGATGAAACCGTTTTCCGGGTCGGCCTGGAGGCGGCGGCGCAGGCGGGAGATGCGGGACTGGAGGAGGTCGACGGTGCCGCTGTCGGGCTTGTCGCCCCAGACGGCCTCGACGAGCGCGTCCCGGCCGACGGGGGTGTTCGGGGAGAGCGCGAGGAGGGCGAGGAGGGTGCGCTGGGTCTCCGAGCCGGGGTCGACGAGTTCACCCTCCGCGATGACCCGCAGCGGCCCGAGGACTTCGACGCGCAGGCCGGGGTTGGTGGCCTGTTCGCTGCCGGCCTCGCGGAGCAGTTCGCCCAGCTCCACCCGGGACAGGCCGAGCACGTCGCCCAGCTTGCGCAGGGTGGAGACGCGCGGGCGGGTGACACGGCCCTGCTCGACGTCACGAAGGCCGGCCACGCTCAGCCCGGCCAGGTCGGCGACCTCGCGCTGGGTGAGACCCGCGCGCCGGCGGAAGCCCTGGACCAGGGCACCCAAGCGGCTCCGCGAACCGTCGCTCATTCGTTCACCGCCCCCGATCTTCGTCGTTCGCAGCCTGGGACGCACTGGTGCGCCCGGCCGTTCCCGCGTTACTCCGACAGAGTTACAAACCCCGCTTCGAAAACGCTTCGAAGGGGTGTTCGGGTTGCGTTGGTTGCCTGAAGTTCATGCGGGTGTTGCCTGGTGGGTTCGGTGGGTGAGGGGCGGTTGCGGAGGGTGATGATGGGTGCGGGTGGGTTGTTCGGGAGGTGATGAACGGTCCGTTCATTACTTCCCGGCACGGCTGGGCCCCTCGGTGGTGGACGAGAGCGCCACTCGCGCGGCGATGAATGGTCCGTTCATCGCTTCCCGCGCGACTGGCCCCCTCGATGGCCCACGAAAGCGCCACTCGCACGGCGATGAATGGTCCATTCATCGCTTCCCGCCACCACTGGACCACTCGCCGGCCGACGAGAGCGCCACTCGCACGGCGATGAACGGACCATTCATCGCTTCCCGCGCGACTGGCCCCCTCGATGGCTTACGAGACGGCCGGTCGCGCCGCGATGAACGGACCCTTCATGGCTTCCCACCGCGATTGGACCACTCACGGGCCGACGAGAGCGCCATTCGCGCAGTGATGAACGGTCCGTTCATTACTTCCCACCACCACTGGACCACTCGCCGGCCGACGACAGCGCCACTCACGTGGCTATGAATGGACCATTCATCCCTTCCCGGCGCGACTGGCCCCCTCGATGGCCGACGAGAGAGCCACTCGCACGGCGATGAACGGACCATTCATCGCTTCCCGCCACCACTAGACCACTCGCCGGCCCACGAGAGCGCCAGTCGCGCGGCGATGAATGGTCCGTTCATCTCTTCCCGCCACTGAACCGGCCGCTTGCAGGCGGACGAGACTGCCGCTCGGCCCCTCACGAAATGTGCTATTCGCGCGGGCATGAATGGTCCGTTCACTCACCGCCGGGGCAGCTAGGAGCGCTGCTCGGAGGTAGCGTCGTCGAGCGCATCCTCAGGTGGCCCACCACCGCGCGCCCCACCGACGACCGCCGCGCCCTCACGCGCCCCACCGCCGGACGGCGCGCCACCACTAGATGAAGCCCCACCACCGGACGGCGCCCCGCCACCAGATGAAGCCCCACCACCGGACGGCGCCCCGCCACCAGATGAAGCCCCACCACCGGACGGCGCCCCGCCACCAGACGAAGCCCCACCTGACGAAGCCACACCACCTGACGAAGCCCCACGACCGGACGGCGCCCCGCCACCAGATGAAGCCCCACCACCGGACGAAGCCCCACCACCAGATGAAGCCCCACCACCGGAC
>NZ_PQHY01000012.1:0-129998 GCF_003385175.1 Amycolatopsis ruanii | reverse complement strand
CGTCAGATGTGGATAGGGGACGGGGCTGGCGAGGGGCTTCGCCGGGGCGCTCCGCGCGGGCGAGCTGCGGCGGGCGGGCTTGACCGCGGCGATTCCCGGGCCGCGAGGGCTTCTCCGGGCCGGTCCGCGCCACCAGCCCGGAGAAGCCCCTCCGCGGCGGGGGCGGCAGCCCCCTCGGCTGCCGTCACCGCACCGGCCCTCGCGCCCCGTCACCCAGTGGCCTGCCAGGCTCGCGGCCGGTCAGAAGCCCTCCACGAAACGGCGCGGCGGCAGTCCCCGCACGCCCACTTCCGCTCGGTACAGCAGGCCGCCCTCGCCGTCCTGCCGGGCGCTCGTCACGTACAGTTCGTCCAGGTCCGGCCCGCCGAAGGCGCAGCTCGTCGGGCACGCCGCGGGCACGTCGACCGTCGTGAGGCGGTCGCCGGACACCGGGTCCAGCCGCCACACCTGCCCGGCTCCCCAGATCGCCACCCACACGCCTCCCGCCTCGTCCACGGTCAGCCCGTCCGGCAGCCCCACCCGGGGCGACACGCGCCGCAGCACCCGCCGTCCCGACACCTCGCCCGTCGCCGGGCGGTAGCGCCACGCCGCGATCTCCCCGGCCGCCGTGTCGACGTGGTAGAGCACCTGCCCGTCGGATGACCAGTCCAGGCCGTTCGACATCCCCAGCCCCCGCACCGCCACCGCGACACTGCGCCCGGCGACGCAGAACAGCGCCCCGATCCGGCGGCCGTCGTGCGTGGCCGAGCCGGCCCAGCACCGCCCGCGCGGGTCGATCGCGGCGTCGTTCATGCGCGCGCCCGCCTCGAGCGGCAGCTCGAGGATCGGCGACGTCCGTCCCGAGCGCGGGTCGAGCCACGCCAGGCCGCGTTCGGTGACCGCCAGCAGGTCGTCGCCAGGGCCGAGTTCGACCGCGCTGACCCGGGTGTCCAGCCCGACCGTGATCCCCGACCCGGACGGCGTCACGTTGTGCAGCCGCCGGCCGGGGATGTCGACCCAGTACAGGACCCCCGCGGGGTCCCACAGCGGCGACTCGCCGAGTTCGCTGCCTGCGGTGCCCACGCATTCCGCCTGGCACAGCGCCGGGCCGCGCTCGGAACCGATCATGAGACCTCGACTTCGCTGGGTTTCACTAGCCGAAGAGCATATCTCAATACACGGATTGCGCTAGCCCCGGAAGCCGGGCCACCGGCTCTGCGGACGGCGGCCTCGGCGAAGACGGCCTTGACCGCCGTCGTACTCGTAGGCGGCGAGGAGCGGTTCGATGGGCGGCGGGATGCGGGCGGCGTCGCGCACCAGCCCCGAGTCCCGCGGGGGCCTCAGCCGTGGTGCACCGCCTCCACGTTGTGGCCGTCGGGGTCGCGCAGGAACACCGCGTAGTAGCCCGGGTGGTACTCCGGCCACTCGCGCGGCTCGTGCAGCACCTCGACACCCGCCTCGACCGCCGCGGCGTGCACGGCGTCCACCGCGTCCCGGCCGGGCGCGCGGAAGGCCACGTGCAGCTCGCGTGTCTCGCCGCCGCGGGCGAACTCAGCCAGAACTCGGGCTGCCCCTCCGGCCGGCTCCGCCTGGCGCACAATGGGGAGACCGACGAGAGGGGACACCGTGCCCGACGAAACCACGCCCGAGGGCGACTACACCGAATCCGGCGTGCCGAGCTTCGACTTCGTGCGCGACCGCATCGAGAACCGCCACGCCACGGCCCTCGGGTCGACGGAGCTGGCCGGGGAGACCCCGGAGGCGGCGGCGTTCGAGGAGAAGCTGGCCGACCGGGACCGCGCCGCGCGGGACAAGCTGGCGGAGATCCGCCGCGAGATGCGCGGCGAGTGAGTCAGGGCTTCTGCCACACCGAGACGTGCTTGCGGCTCTCCCCGGTGAACGGCTCGCGCGTCCAGTCCGCCCACCGCTCCCGCAGCCGCATCCCGGCCAGCTCGGCCATCAGGTCCAGCTCGGCGGGCCACACGTAGCGGAACGGGATCGACCGGAACGCGCCACGACCACCGGTGACGTCGACGTAGTTCGAGCTCATCGCCTGCGTGGCCACGTCGTACACGTCGTAGGCCCAGCTCGTCGCGCCGACGCGGAACGGCACGACGGTCTGGCCGGGCGGGAGCTGCCGCAGCGCGGGAACCCCGACCTCGACGACGAAGCAGCCGCCGGGTTCGAGGTGCGCAGCGGCGTTGCGGAAGCACGCGACCTGCTCCGCCTGGGTGGTCAGGTTCATGATCGTGTTGAACACCAGGTAGGCGACCGCGAACGTCCCCGGCGCGGTCGTCGTCGCGAAGTCGCCGATGGTCACGCCGATCGCGTCGCCGCCGGGTTTGGCGCGCAGCCGGGCCACCATGGCGCGGGACAGGTCGATGCCGTGCACCGGCACGCCGCGGGCCGCCAGCGGCAACGCGATCCGGCCGGTGCCGATGCCCAGTTCGAGGGCCGCGCCGTCGCCGGCCAGCCCAGCCAGGAAGGCAACGGTCGAGTCCACCACGGCGGGGTCGAACTCGGCCGCCTCCGACTCGTCGTAGGTCGCGGCGACCTCCTCGCCGAAGTAGTCCATGGCCGGACGGTAGCGCGCGGCACCGCGATGAGGCTCGGCATTTTCACAGCCGGACCGGGCCGTCAGCGCACCGTCATCCGCACGCCCTCGGCCAGCCGGTAGGGGCGCGTGTCCACCAGGGCGCCCAGCAGCCGCCGGAGGCGGGAGATCTCCGCGCGCACCGTGACGACGTGCTCGGCGTCCCCGTACAGCGCGCGGCTCAGCGCCTCCGCCGACAGGCCCGCGGGGCCGGCGCGGTGCAGCAGCACCAGGATTTCCGCGTGGCGGCGCGTCACCTTGCGCCGCCAGCCCGCGTCGCCGCCCTGCAGGGTCAGCAGCGGCGTGTGCGTCAGGTCCAGATCGAGCGTCACCCGGCGGTCGGGGCCGGCCGGGCGGATCAGCCAGCCCTCGGCCAGCCGCTCGGGCAGGCACGCGCCGAGCCCGGGCACCGCGATCGGCTCCCCCGCCGACGGCGCGGCGATGCGGTCGCCCACCGACACGCCCGCGCCGGCGGCGACCCAGCCGTGGTCGTCGACCAGCAGCGCGGGGCCGGTGGCCAGCAGCGGTTCGCCCACCTGGCGCAACCGGTCGAGCCGCCGCTGGTGCCAGCGCCAGATCTGCGCCTCGGCGAGCCGCCGCCCGGTGTCCACCAGCGCACCGATGGCGGGGTGCAGGGTGAGCGCGGGGCCGCTGACGTCGATCACGCCGAGCAGGTCCCCGGTGCGCGGGTCGTGCACCGGGGAGGCGGTGCAGTACCACGGGTGCTGGTTCTGCTCGAAGTGCTCGCCCGCGAGCAGCTCGACCGGGGCGGCCTCGGCCAGCGCGGTGCCGATCGCGTTGGTCCCGACGCGTTCCTCGGTCCACTCCGCGCCCTCGAAGAAGCCGAGGTCGTCGGCGCGGCGGCGCACGCCCGGGGTGCCCTCGCGCCACAGGATGACGCCGTCGGCGTCGGTGACGACCAGCAGCACGTGCGGCATCGCGCCGAGCACCTGCTTGAGGTCGCCGACCGCGTCGCGCAGGGGCGAGTTCTCCCGCCGCCGGGCCAGCTCGTCCTCGCTCAGCCAGTCGCGCGCGTTGAGGCCGTCGGCCTTCAGCCCGAGCCCGATCACCCGCTCCCAGGACCGGGACACGATGTCGCGCGGGCGCAGCGGCGGGCGGCCGCCGGCGATGACGGCGTCGTGCATGCGGATCAGGTCGCGGGCGTAGGCGGGCAGGCTGCGGCCGGGCGGGACTGCGCCGGGCACGCTCACGCTCCACCTCCGCACCACTGCGTCGACGATCGAGCATAGGTGCCGCTCACGCCCGCGCCAAGACGTGCAATTCGCTGCAACCGTTGCCGGTCACCCCTCCGGGCGGCTGTGATCGGTGTTACATCCCCAACGGCGAGGAGGAGTGGCGATGACACAGACGATCGACCGGGAGGCGCCGGCGCGGTCGCCCCAGGCGCGCGTGGACGCCTGGCTGGCGCGGTTCGAGGCCGCGCTCGCGGCCCGCGACGTCGAAGCGGCGGCCGGTCTGTTCGCGGTCGACAGCTTCTGGCGCGACCTGGTGGCGTTCACCTGGAACATCAAGACCGTCGAAGGCCGCGAAGGCGTCGCCGACCTGCTGTCCGCCTGCCTGGACGACACCGATCCGTCGGGTTTCCGCACCACCGAGACCCCCACCGAGGCCGACGGCGTCACCGAGGCGTGGCTGGAGTTCGAGACCGCCACCGGCCGGGGCAAGGGTCACCTGCGGCTCACCGACGAGGGGGCCTGGACGTTCCTGACGAGCCTGCGCGAGCTGAAGGGCTTCGAGGAGCCGCAGCGCGAACGCCGGCCGAAGGGCGTGCGGCACGGCGTCGTCCGGGGCCGCCGGTCGTGGGCCGAGGAGCGTGAGCTGGAGAAGGCCGAACTCGGCTACGAGCGCCAGCCCTACGTCGTGGTGATCGGCGGCGGGCAGGGCGGCATCGCGCTCGGCGCGCGGCTGCGGCAGCTCGGGGTGCCGGCGCTGGTGCTGGACCGGCGCGAGCGGCCCGGCGACCAGTGGCGCAAGCGGTACCAGAGCCTGTGCCTGCACGACCCGGTCTGGTACGACCACCTGCCCTACCTGCCGTTCCCGGAGAACTGGCCGGTGTTCGCGCCGAAGGACAAGATCGCGGACTGGCTGGAGATGTACACCCGGGTGATGGACGTGCCGTACTGGACGCGGTCGGAGGTGAAGTCGGCCTCCTACGACGAGGACACTGCACAGTGGACGGTCACCGTCGACCGGGCGGGTGAAACCGTGGTGCTGACGCCGAAACAGCTCGTGTTCGCCACCGGTATGTCGGGCAAGCCGAACATCCCGTCGTTCCCCGGGATGGATGTCTTCGAAGGCGAGCAGCACCACTCTTCGCAACACCCGGGGCCGGACGCCTACGCGGGCAAGAAGGCCGTGGTGATCGGGTCGAACAACTCGGCGCACGACATCTGCGCGGCGCTGTGGGAGCACGGCGCGGACGTGACGATGGTGCAGCGGTCCTCGACGCACGTGGTGAAGTCGGACTCGCTGATGGAGATCGGCCTCGGCGACCTGTACTCCGAGCGCGCGGTGGCGAACGGGATCACCACCGACAAGGCCGACATGGTGTTCGCGTCGCTGCCCTACCGGATCATGCACCAGTTCCAGATCCCGGTGTACGAGCAGATCAAGCAGCGCGACGCGGACTTCTACGAGCGCCTGGAGAAGGCCGGTTTCCTGCACGACTGGGGCGACGACGGGTCCGGCCTGTTCATGAAGTACCTGCGGCGCGGGTCCGGCTACTACATCGACGTCGGCGCGTCCGAGCTGGTCGCCGGCGGTGACATCAAGCTGGTGCGCGGGCAGGTCGACCACCTGGCGCGGGACGCCGTGGTGCTGTCCGACGGGACGGAGCTGAAGGCCGACCTGGTGGTGTACGCGACCGGGTACGGGTCGATGAACGGGTGGGTCGCCGACATCGCCGGGCAGGAGATGGCCGACCGGGTCGGCAAGTGCTGGGGCCTGGGCTCGGGGACGACGAAGGACCCGGGGCCGTGGGAGGGCGAGCAGCGGAACATGTGGAAGCCCACGCAGCAACCCGGGTTGTGGTTCCACGGCGGGAACCTGCACCAGTCGCGGCACTACTCGCTGTACCTGGCGCTGCAGCTGAAGGCGAGGTACGAGGGGATTCCGACACCGGTGTACGGGCTGCAGGAGGTGCACCACCTGTCGTGAGGCTTCCGGGTCCCGGCTGTCGACGGGGCGGCCGGGACCCGGGTTCCAGCTGAGGCGAACCGCCGCGGTGCCGGGGCGGGGCGGCTTCCGGGTCCCGGTCGCCCGGGGGGCGCGGCCGGGACCCGGGTTCCACCTACGCGAACGCGTTCACCCCGGTCAGCTCCGCCGACAGCGTCCACAGCCGGTCCGCCTGCTGCGGGTCCACCGCGTAGTCGCGGACGCCCAGGAACATCGCCGGGCGGCCCGGGCCCGACGGGAGCGGGTCACCGGAGGCGGGCTCGGCGATGTCGCAGTCCTCGCAGTACACGCCGCCCATTCCGGCCAGCCCCGGCGACGTCGCGGCCCACACCTGCGTCGCCGCGCCCTGTTCCGGGGTCTTGAACCAGTCGGCGATCGGCTCGCCGTTCTCGTCGACCCAGCCGTTCGCGATCTGCTCCTCCAGCGGGATGTGCCGCTGCAACGGCGTCAGGATGCTGCCCGGGTGCACCGAGAACGCCCGCACCGCGGACGGCTCCCCCAGCTTGTCCAGCTGCACCGCGAACAACGCGTTCGCCGTCTTGGCCTGCCCGTACGCCTGCCACTTGTCGTAGCCCCGCTCGAACCAGAGGTCGTCCCAGCGGATGGCGGAGAAGTGGTGGCCGCGCGAGGAAACGGACACGACCCGGGCGCCCGGCGCGATCGCCGGCCAGAGGCGGTTCACCAGCGCGAAGTGGCCCAGGTGGTTGGTCGCGAACTGGGCCTCCCAGCCGGGCCCGACCCGCGTCTCCGGGCAGGCCATGATCGCGGCGCTGCCGATCACGATGTCGATGCGACGCCCGGACGCCAGGAACCGCTCGGCGAAGGCCCGCACGCTCGCCAGGTCGCCCAGGTCCAGCTCGTCCACCTCGGCCAGGTCGCGCAGCGCCGCCTTGGCCGCGTCCAGCTGCCGGGCCGGGACGACGACGTGCGCGCCGGCCGCGGCCAGTGCCCGGGTGGTCTCCAGGCCGAGGCCGGAGTAGCCACCGGTGACGATCGCGAGCTTGCCGGACAGGTCGATGCCGCGCAGGACCTCGGCGGCGGTGGTCGACGCGCCGAAACCGGATCCGATCTTGTGCTGTGCCGTGGTCATGGCGCCGAAGCTAGGTGCTGGACCGCGCTCCAGGTCAAACCTTCTTCGGGGACTTGACTGAATCTACAGCGCGAGCTACATATATTGGTGTCAGCGGTGTGGACGCAGGACCTCCCCCGGGAGTGATTCGCGATGCCGGACGTGCTGGAGCAGCTCGGGTTCGCCGACCTGGTGTGCGACGACCCGGACTGGCTGCGGGACGAGTTCGCCGCGATCATCGACGCCAACTTCGGCGAAGCGGAGCGTCCACGACCACGGCCGCCGGCGATCCCACTCCCCGAGCCCGCCGGGCGGCCACGCGGCCCCGAGCGGGTGTCCCAGCCGTGGCGGCGTCAGCGCTCGCCTCCGCGCTCGTGAACGAACCCGTGGCCCACGACGAAAGGAGGACAGGCGCGAACGATCGTTTCCCGAAACATCCGCGATCTCTTCCTGAGCCCCGCCGCGTCCGCCGCGGCGGGGCAGTCACGTGCTCAGCCGAGGACGAGCGGCACCAGCAGCACGGCGACGTAGTAGGCCATGAACTGCACG
The DNA here is from genome assembly GCF_003385175.1 of Amycolatopsis ruanii. Lineage (NCBI taxonomy): Bacteria > Bacillati > Actinomycetota > Actinomycetes > Pseudonocardiales > Pseudonocardiaceae > Amycolatopsis > Amycolatopsis ruanii. The sequence continues at coordinate 122,613 of NZ_PQHY01000012.1, read as the reverse complement.
CCGGAGGTCATGCCGAGCATGCGGTTCGCCAGGCCGCCGACCGCGCCGACGGTCAGGCTCACCGCGAGCGCGAGCGGCCCGCCCTCGTACCAGGCCACCACCGCGATCAGCGCCACGAACGCGCCGATCAGCGCCTCGTGGCTGATCCGCCGCGCGACCCAGCCGCTGGCGGCCCGCGCGTAGCGCATCGCGAACGGGTACACGACCAGCCCGGCGATCGCCACCCCGATCAGGCTGAACACCAGGAACTGCCAGGAGCTGAGCAGGGTGTGCAGGTTGTGCACGCCCCCGTCCGCGCCCTTGACCGTGTAGACCGGCGGCGCGTTGAACAGCGCCGCCGCGGGACCGGCGGCGACCGGGCTCAGCGGCAACCCGAACGCGACGAGCGGGATGAGCGTCTCGGCCAGGTAGGTCGACTCCGTGGTGCCGTTCTTGACCGCCATCAACGTGGTGAGCCTGCGGTAGGGGTGCTTGATCCGGGACCCGGTGATCTCCCCCGCGAGCACGGTCGCGGCGACCGGGCTGAGCATGAACGTCGTGGAGGTGACCCCGGCCGCGGCAGCGGTCGCGGCCGCCTGCCTGCCGTCGAGGATCCGCAGCGGGTTGGGGATCCAGCGCCGTCCCGTGCCGCTGTCCGGGGCGAGCCAGAACGGGCGCGGCCCGGTGCGTTCCAGGGTGCGCCGCCCGCTGCGGGAGGATGCGATGAGCAGATCCACCACGAGCGGCCCGATCGCGATGCCGAGGAAGAAGCTGATCGACAGGCTCTTGTCCAGCTGGTCGGTGGCGACCGTGTTGAGCCCGGTCACCAGCAGCGCGAACGGCACGATCGCGGCGATGCTGGCCCAGCGGCCCGGCGAGAAGTAGCCGACGAAGATCGCGGCGGCGCCGAACACGAACGGCGCCACCGTCTTGATCGGTCCGGCCAGCGGGGCGAGCAGGGACGCGACCCCGACCGCGACCGGGACCGCGAGGAACGCGGCGACCAGCCCGCCGGCCAGTGCCTTGCGCAGCGCGATGTGCGGGGCGCCGAGGCGGCGCAGCGCGGTCGCGTCGTCGAGCAGCGGCACCGCGGTGGTGTCCCCCGGGATGCCCAGCAGCGTGGTGGGGATCGCGTGGGTCATGTGCTTGCTGACGGCTCCGGCGATGAAGAACGTCAGCACCCCGGCCGGCGGCACGCCCAGCAGCACGACGAGCAGCGTGACCGGGGCGAGGGTGGAGGTCTCGTCGGTGCCGGAGACCAGGCCGATCGCCGCGAACACGACCGCGCCGAGCAGGCCCATGCCCAGGGCCCACAGCAGGTCCGGGGTCATGCCCGCACCTCCGGCGCGGTTTCGCGGACCAGGCCCAGCTCGGCCATCTCGGCCCGCACGCGCGGCGGCAGCTCGGCGAACGTCTCGGCGGTGCCGCCCAGGCGCTCCAGTTCCGCCAGCGCGGCCTCCCGGTCCGCGGCCTGTTCGGCGCCGAACGTCCGCTTCGGACGGAACAGGCGGGCGCAGACGGCGGCGGCGAGCACGCACGCGGCCAGCCCGGCCAGCAGGGCGTAGCCACCGGCCAGCGAAGGCGTGTCGACCACGGCCCCGAACAACGCTTTCGCGCCGAGGAAGGCCGGCAGGCCGGCGGCCACGCAGATCACGATGGACGCGGCCAGGTGCCGCAGGTCGACGGCGTCGTTCCAGACGACGACGTAGGGCGGCTCTTCGTTGAGTGCCATGGCTTTTCTCCGTAGGGGTCAGGCGCCGGTGAGCGCGCGCAGGGCGCGGGAGGGGCTGGGCCGTCCCAGGTGCCCGGCCAGCCACACGCTGGTTTCGGCGAGTTTGGTCAGGTCGACACCGGTGTGGATGCCGAGCCCGTCGAGCTGCCACAGCAGGTCCTCGGTGGCGAGATTGCCGGTGGCGCTCTGGGCGAACGGGCAGCCGCCCAGCCCGCCCGCCGAGGCGTCCACGGTGGTGACGCCGCGCTGCAGGGCGGCGAGGGTGTTCGCCAGGGCTTGGCCGTAGGTGTCGTGGAAGTGCACCGCGATCCGTCCGATCGGGACGCCCGCGGCGACGAGCCCGTCGAGCAGCGCGACGACGCGGCCGGGGGTGGCGACGCCGATCGTGTCGCCGAGGCTCAGTTCGGTGCAGCCCAGGGCGAACAGCCGGGTGGCGACCGCGATCACCCGGGGCAGCGGGACCTCGCCCTCCTCCGGGTCGCCTCAGCACATCGACAGGTAGCCGCGCACGCCGAGCCCCGCCTCCCGGGCGCGGGCGACCACCGGCGCGAACATCTCCAGCGACTCGCCGACGGACCGGCCGAGGTTGGCCCTGGCGAAGCTCTCGGTGGCCGAGGCGAACACGGCGATGTCGGTGACGCCGAGGTCCAGTGCCCGCGCCAGGCCGCGCTGGTTGGGCACCAGCACCGGGTAGCGCACGCCGGGACACCGGTCGAGGCGGCGCAGGACCTCCTCGGCGTCGGCCAGCTGCGGCACCCGGTCCGGGTGGACCAGGCTCGTCGTCTCGATCACGGTGTGCCCGGCGTCGGCCAGCCGTTCCACCAGCTCGGCCTTCACCGCGGACGGCACGAGCACGGATTCGTTCTGCAGCCCGTCGCGCGGGCCCACCTCCCAGATCGTCACCGCGGACGGCAGACCGGGCAGCTGATCGACGGTCATGATCAGCTCTTCGCCCGCAGCTCGGCGAGGACCTTCCCGGCGTGGTCGGCGCGGACCTTCCGGTCGGCGACCAGCCGCGCGACCACCGCCGGGACCTCCGCGGCGGTCGCGCCCACGGTGGTGGCGATGTTGCGGGCGTGCAGCGACATGTGCCCGCGCTGGATGCCCTCGGTGGCCAGTGCCCGCACCGCGGCGAAGTTCTGCGCGAGCCCGACCGCGGTGACGATCTCCGCCAGTTCGGTCGCGGTCCGCACGCCGAGCAGGGCGGCGGCGGCCTGCGCCACCGGGTGCACGCGCGTGGCGCCGCCGACCAGCCCGACCGGCATCGGCAGTTCCAACGTGCCGGCCACGTTGCCGTCGGCGTCCTTTTCGAAGCGGGACAACGACGTGTACCGCCCCGACTCGGAGACGGCGTGCGAGTGGGCGCCGGCCTCGACCGCGCGGGTGTCGTTGCCGGTGGCGAGCACGACCGCGCTGATGCCGTTCATGATGCCCTTGTTGTGCGTCGCCGCGCGGTAGGGATCGGCCTCGGCGAGCGCGGCGGCGTGCACGATGTCGTCCACCACCGCGGGCCCGCCGAGCGATTCGGCGTCGAACACCGCGCGGGCCCGGGACAGGCGCAGATCGGCCTTGTTGGTCAGGATCCGCAGCAGCACCCGGCCACCGGCGATCTCCCCGGCGCGCGCGGCGACCGCTTCGGCCATCGTGTTCACCGCGTTGGCGCCCATCGCGTCGCGCACGTCGACCTGCAGATGCGCGACCACGTAGGTGCCGGCGCGGGAAGGCACCAGCCGCACCGCGATGTCCCGCACGCCACCACCGAACTCGACGAGCTTCTCGTCCTGCGCGTTGGCCAGGCCGATCAGCTCGTCGCGGGCCTCCAGCAGCCGGACGCGGCCCGCCTCCGGATCGCGCACGCCGACGATCTGCACCTGCGCCTGCATGATCGGCGCCGTCGAGGACGTGTGGAACCCGCCGCGGACGCGGGCGATCTTGGCGGCGTTGCTCGCGGCGGCGACCACCGAGGCCTCCTCGGTGGCCATCGGGACCAGCACCTCCCGGCCGTTGACCACGAAGTTGGTGGCCACCCCCAGCGGTACGCCGAGGATGCCGACGACGTTTTCGATCATGTGGTCGGCCGCGACGGCGTCGAGCCCGTGCCCGTGCCCGGGGTCGAACGCCGCGAGCGACGCCGGGTCGAGCCCGGCCGCCTCGGCGGCGGCCTTGCGCCGGGCCTCGACGGGCAGATCCCGGAGTCCCTGGATACGACTGGTGCGCGCCATAGCGCCCCTTCCACTTCCGTGTGGCTGCGTGACGACCCAGGACGCTAGCTCCGCACCCGGGCAGCGGGAATGGACCGAACGTCCACTCCGTACGGCCCGGCTATGGACGTTCGGCAAGGCGGGCGAGCCGGACGGCGACGGTGAGCCGGAACAGCCGGTCGGGCTCCTGCCAGCCCTCCCCCAGCAGCTCGGCGGCGCGGTCCAGCCGCTGCAGCACGGTGTTCTTGTGCACGTGCAGCGCGCGGGCGGTGGCGACCGGGCTCATCCGGTGGTCCAGGTAGGCGGCGAGCGTGGGCAGCAGGGTGCCGGAGTGCTCGGCGTCCCAGTCCAGGACCGGCCCGAGGACCCGGCGCACGAACGCCGACACCCGGGCCTCGCCCGGGCCGAACAGCGCCGTGTAGGGCAGGTACTCGTCGGTGGTGACCGCCGCGCCGGCCACCGCCAGCGCGGGCAGGATGCGCACGCACGCCGTGGCCTGCTCCACGGGTTCCCGCAGGTCGTCCCCGGCGGCGGCGCCCACGGCCAGCACCGGGGCGGCCAGTGATCGCGCGACGGCGGTGTGCACGGTCCGCGCCGCGGCGGCCGGGTCCTCCACCGGGGTCAGGACGACGATGTGGTCCGCGTGCTCGCCGACCAGGTCGCCGGTCCGGCGCAGGGCGCGGGCCGCCTGGTGGCGCAGGTCGGCGGGGACGGCGACGACCACGACCGAGCGCGGGCCGTCCAGCCGGATCCCGCGCGCGCGGGCGCGGGCGGCGGCACCGGCACGCCGGTCCGCGTCGGCGGAGAGCAGGTCGGCGAGCAGATCCCCGCGCACCCGCTGCTCGGCCTCGATCAGGGCGTCCTGCTTGAGGCGCAACAGCGCGGTGATCTGCGCGGCGCGCTCCGCGGTGCGGAACTCCACGGGCCCGAACTCGACGGTTCCCTGCTCCAGCAGCAGCGCGCCGAGCAGCGTCGGCCCCGCCACGACGGCGACCGCGAAGGCACCTTCGCCCGCCGGCACGCACCGCCCGCTGCGCCGGCTCCGCTCGACGGCCTCCCGCACGCCGCCGTCGAGGTGATCGGTGTCCAGCAACGCGACGCGGCAGCGCAGGGCCCGGCCGAGCGCGCCGGCGACCTCGGTGGCGTCGCCGCCCTGGAGGACGAGCGTGGTGAGGTCGCTGTGCACCTCGCTCGCGCGTTCCATCGCCTCCACGTGCCGGGCCAGCTCGCCGTAGGCGCGGCGGGTTTCGTCGGCGGCGGTGTTCGCGCGGGCCAGCAGCCGGGCGGTCTGCAGCACGACGGCCGCGTGGTCGGCGAACGCCGACAGCAGCGAGATCTCCTCCGGGGAGAACGCGTGCTCGACGCGGTTGGCGGCGAACAGCACCCCGATGACCTCGTCCCCGGCCAGCAGCGGGATGCCGAGCAGCGAGACGAGCCCCTCCGCGGCGACGGTCTCGTCGATCCGGTCGTCGTGCGGCGCCTGGGTCATCGCGTCGTACCGGGCGGTCCAGCACGGGCGGCGGCTCTCGACCACCTGGCTCGCCAGGCCCATCCCGGGCGGCACGCGCAGCCCCGGGAACGACGGCGCGACCGTGCCCAGCGTCGTGCGCACCCGCAGCTCCCGGCTGCCGACGTCGAACTCCGACAGGTAGGTGACGTCCGTGCCGACGAGGTCGTGCGCCCGCTCCACCAGCCGGGCCAGCAGCTCGTCGACGTCCCGCAGCTCGGCCAGCTCCCGCGCGGAGGAGAACAGGGCGGCGAGCTCCTGCCCACGGCGCCGGAGGCGGTCCGAGGTGGCCCGCAGGCGCCGGATGCCGGAGGTGATCCGCTCGGCGTCGGCGGTGCCGAGACCGGCCAGCAGCGGAGCGACGTCGGTGTGCTGCTCGGCGGCCTCGAGCAGGCCGACGACGGCGGCGACGGGCAGGGTCATGCATCACCTCGTGGACCGGACGACCACCCCGAGCCGGGCCGGGGTGGTCTCACGGTACCGGCGAGGTCAGGGCGTGGTGTGCCAGCGGTGCTCCGGGAGGAACTTCACGTCGTAGCGCTGCGGCACCGTGCCGAACTTGTGCGGCTCCGGCACGGCGGGCACCTTCGGCAGCCCCAGCTCCTCGGCCGGGACGCCGAGGTTTTCGAAGAACCGCTCGAACGTCCCGCCCGGACCGGCGGCCACGCCGACGACCATGCTGTGGTGCCGTTCCATCCGGTAGGCGTGCGGGCAGTTCTTCGGCACGAACCCGAAGTCGCCGGGGGTGAGGAGCTTTTCCTGCTGGTTGCCCGCGGTGTCCTCGACGAACAGCCGCACCGCGCCGGCCGTCACGTAGAACACCTCGTAGGTGTCGGGGTGCAGGTGGGCCGGGATGAGGTCGCCCTTCGGGCCCTCGCAGGTGAAGAAGTTGAACGTGCCCTCGGTCTGCTCGCCACCCGCGTAGATGGTGAACAGGTCGCCGAAGAGGTGGGCGCGGTCGCCCTCGCCCTTTTCGATGAAGTACGGCTTGCCCGGCTCGGCGGGGATGCGCGACGCGCGGCGGTAGGGGGTGGCGAACTCTGCCGTCATGATGTCTCCCGGTCGGTGTTTCTGTCAGGCAGCCTGACAGATATCCTGTTGTCGTGCAAGCAGAACCCACACTCGCTCAGTCGCTCGGCGAGGCTCGGCGGTGGTTCGACGAGGCGCTGATCGCCGGCCTGGCACGGGCGGGCGCGGCGCCGGTGTCGGGCACCCAGGTCGCGCTGTTCGCGGTGCTCGACCCCGGCGGGACGACGGTGTCCGAGCTGGCCCGGCGCATGGGCGTGACCCGGCAGACGGCGCACCAGGCCGTCGGTGCGCTGACCCGGCTCGGTCTGCTCGAACAGGTGCCGGATCCCTCTTCCGGGCGGCAGCGGCTGGTGCGGCGCACCGCGGAGGGCGAGCGGACGCACCGGACCGCGCTCGGCATCCTGCGCCGGGCGGAGACCGCGCTGGCGCGCCGGATCGGGCGCGAGCCGGTGCGGGCCCTGCGCGCGGCGCTGCACGCCGACTGGGGCCGCCCGCCCTCCTGACGGGGTCACTTCGCCAGCTCCTCCAGCGGCCGCTGCTTGGTCTCGATGCCGAAGCGGAGCATGACCAGCAGCCCGATCAGCAGCACGGCGGCGGTCAGCGCGAAGCTCCACACCACCCCGGCCGCGGCGCCGAGCAGCAGCCCGATGGTGATGGGCGCGATCACCGACGCGAGGTTGCGCATCGTGCTGCCGACCATCGTCGCCCAGGCGCGCATCCGCGTCGGGTACAGCTCGGCGGTGTAGAGGTAGGCCAGCGGCGCGTTGATGTTCACGCCGAACAGCACCAGCGCCCCGCACACGAACAGCGCCACCCAGCCGGTCGCGCCGAGCAGCACGCCGCCGATGCTGCCTGCCAGGGCCAGCCCGTACCCGGCGGCGAACCAGAACCGGCGGCCCAGCTTGTCCAAAGAGGACGCGCTGACGTAGAGGGCGACGAGGTTGCCGACCACGATCCCGCCGGTGAGCAGGGACGCGACGGCCGGGGTGAGGTGGCCGACCCGGACCAGCAGCGTCGGCATCCAGGAGGTGAACCCGCCCAGCGGCAGGAACGTGGTGAACCAGATGCACCAGAGGGCGAGCGTGCGGCCGCGGTAGTCGCGGGAGAGCAGCTCGCCGAACCGGGTGGGCGGTTCGGGGCGCAGGTCGGCGGGTTTGTGCGGTTCTTCGAGGATGCGGCCGCCGCGGCGGGCGCTGGCCTCCATCGCCTCGACGATCTCGGTGGCGGCTTCGAGGTCGCCGCGGTGGATGAGGTGGCGCGGCGACTCGGGCAGGCGGAAGTGGGCCCACACCGCGGTGAGCACCGGGACGCCGGAGATCACGAACAGCCAGCGCCAGGCGTCCTCGGGCGGGAACACGGACAGGAACAGCGCGCCGACGAGCGTGGCGCCGAGGATGCCCCACACGAACAGGCTTTCGTAGACGAGCACGATCCGGCCGCGGGCGCGGGCGCGGACGAACTCGTTGAAGATCGTCGCGGCGACGGGCACCTCGGCGCCCAGGCCGATGCCCTGGATGAGGCGGAAGGCCATGAGGCTTTCGACGTTCCAGGCGATCGCCGAGGCCAGCGCGAGGAGGCCGAACAACGCGGAGGCGGCGACGAAGGCGGCCTTGCGGCCGTAGCGTTCGCTGATGACGCCGAAGAGGATGGCGCCGGCGATCTGCCCGACGTAGCCGACGGCGATGAGCGTCCCGGCGACCGACAGCGGCGCGCCGAGCGTGGTGAGGACCGCGGTGAGCGCGACGGACAGGATGAGCGCGTCGAAGGAGTCGAAGAACGTCCCGACGCCCAGTATCGAGGCCACCCGCAGGTGGTAGCGGGTCAGCGGAATCCGCTCGACGCGGGCGAGAAGGGCCGCGGCGGCGGTGGCGCGCGCGGCGGTGGGTTCGATGCTCAAGGTGCCTCCACACTGAGACGGGGAGCGGGAGCGGACAGGAGGGGACGGATGGGGCGGGAATCCGGGGCGGTGGACGAGCATCGAACCGCCGCACGCGGCCGGGCCCGGGCCGCGCACCGGGTGCCGCGCGCGGCAGTTGCGCCCGCGCGGTGAGACGACCGGGACCGCACGCCCGCGCACGGAACGCACACCTCACTCACGCCGACAAGGACGGCAACGCGCGCGACGCTGGGTGAGCCCCGTCTGGCCGCCGTCGCGGCCGGCGGGCGTCCGGATTGAGCACGCACCGCCGCACGCAGCCGGGCCCGGGCCGCGCACCGGGTGGCGCGCGCGGCAGTAGCGCCCGCGCGGTGAGACGACCGGGACCGCACGCCCGCGCAACGGAACGCACATCTGATCCGTGCACACCCGCGCGAGGAGGGTCACCGTCCCGGTGGCGCGCGCGGCGGTGGGTTCGATGCTCAAGGTGCCTCCACACTGAGACGGGGAGCGGGGAAAGGTCAGGACGCGACCACGGCGGCGTGCGCGCCGCGGGCGATGTCCAGGATCTCGGCGGCCGCGGTGCTGTCATCGCCGCGCCAGGCGATGTGCTGGTCCGGGCGGATCAGCAGCAGCGGGGCGCCGTAGGAGTCCTTGCCGGGCAGGCCGGGCAGGTCCAGCACCGTCAACGGCACACCTCGGGCCCGCGCCGCCTCCACAAAGGACTCCATCGGCACGGTTTCCAGGCGCAGCAGGGTGAAACCCGGCCCGAGGTGGTCGAACAGCGACGAACCGTCCGGCAGCCACCGGTGTGGCAGGCGCGTTCCGGGACGCGCCGAGCCGTGGTAGGTCAGCGGCTCGTGCGGGGGCACCGGCGAGCCGTCGTCCACCACGATCGGGGAACCGGCGTAGTGGTAGCCGAGCACCAGGCCGAGGCTGTGGAACTCGCCGCGCTTGGCCGACAGCGCCTCGGCCACCACCGCCCGGCGCGCCACGCCCGCCGGGGTCGCGGCGTCGATGTCGGGGTGCGCGAACGCCCGCGCCAGGTGGTTCTCCTGCGCCGCCGCGTCCGCGATCGTCTGCCGCGCCACCGGGCGCCGCTCCGGTTCGTAGCTGTCCAGCAACGCCGGGCCGGCCCAGCCGCGCAGCACCGCGACCAGTTTCCACGCCAGGTTCACCGCGTCCCCGACACACGTGTTGTACCCGTGCCCGCCCCACGGCGGGTTCAGGTGCGCCGCGTCGCCGACGAGGAACGTGCGCTCCCCCCGATACCGATCCACCAGCAGCATCCGCGCCACCCACGGGTCGGTGGCCTGCACCTCGACGTCGACGTCCGCCCCGATCAGCCGCCGCACCAGGGCGGCCGGGTCGACGTCGCCGTCCCGCACGTCCACGCCCTGCGCGATCGCCCACCACGTGCCTTCGGTGTCCATCCGCCCGGCGATCCGGGCGAACTCGGCCCCGAGCACCCAGTAGTGGACCGCCCGCGCGCACACCGTCTCGTCGGTCAGGGCGGGCGCGCGGAAGGTGATGTTCAGGTTGGGCAGCTCACCGCTGCCGCCGGAGTACCGCGCCCCGATCACGTCCCGCGTGATCCCGCCGGCCCCGTCGCAGCCGATCAGGTACTCCGCGGTGACCTCGCGGACCGCGCCGTCCGGCCCGGCGATCGTGGCCCGCACCCCGGCGGCACCGTCCTCGGCGGACACCATCCGCCAGCCGAAGAGCGTCCGCACCGACGGCAGTTCCGCGACCGCCTCGCGCAGCACCTCCTCGACGATCGGCTGCGGGATCTGCTGCCCGCCTTCGGCGAACTCGTCCCGCCGCTCCGCGTGCATCGCGAACGCGTGGGGGAACCGGGTGATCTCGTGGCCGGTGAGGCTGGTGCAGAACACGACGTCCTGCGCGTGCGACACCGGCAGCGGCGCGGCCGCGCGGACCCGGTCGGCCAGGCCCCAGCGGCGCAGCAGCTCCATCGTGCGGGCACTGGTGGTCTTGGCGCGCGGCCGGTCCCCGGTGACGGTCGCGCGGGGCTCGACCAGCAGGCACGGGATGTCCGCGCGGCCCAGCTCGATCGCGACGGCGAGCCCGCTCGGGCCACCACCCGCGATGAGAACCGGAAAGTGCTCAGGCAACATGTCCCCCAAAGCAGTGAGTACGGGCGAATTCGAGTGAGAGGTCGAAGGCGGTGGCGGCCAGTCCGGGGTTGCCGAGCCACATGTGGCCGGCGCCGTCGAACAGCCGCAGGTCCACGTCGGCGCCGGCCGCGGTGAGCGCCTCGGCCAGCCGCCGCGACTGGGCGCACGGCACGAACCGGTCGGATTTCCCGTGCAGCAGCAGGAACGGTGGCGCTCCACTGTGGACGTAGGTGACCGGGCTGGCCTCGGCGGGGGCGACGTCGCGGAGCAGCAGGGCCTCACGGGTCTCGGTGGATCCCGGCGCGGGCTCGGCGACCAGGCCGGCCTCGGCCAGGTCGGTGTCCAGCGCGGTGAGATCGGCGGGACCGTACCAGTCCACGACCGCGACCACGCCCTGCACCCGCAACCCGGCCAGCGCGGCCAGGTGCCCACCCGCGGACTCGCCCCACACGACGATCCGGCCGGTGTCCAGGCCCAGTTCGGTGGCGTGGTCGCGCAGCCAGGCGAAGGCCGCGGACACGTCGTCGAGCTGGGCGGGGAACGGCGCCTCGCCGGTGAGCCGGTAGTCGACGCTCGCGACGGCGAACCCGGCGGCGGCGAGCCGCTCGAACGGGCTGGGCGAGGTGTCCGCGAACATCGGGCCGAAGGACTCCCGGCTGCCGACGCGCCAGCCGCCGCCGTGCACGAACACCACCAGCGGTGCGAGCCCGGGCGCGTCCCCGCGGTGGAGGTCCAGCAGCAGCGGCCGGAACCCCGGGACCGCGGCGTACTCGAAGGTGCGGCGGGTCATGATCACCTCGTTCGGATCGGCGGTGGTCCGGTGCGCCCCAGTATCGGGCGGGCGATCACGGCGGGACAGCGAGCGTTCCATTGGTTGGGTCTGTCAGACTCGATGGATGGACGGCGAAACCCCGGTCGCGCGACGTGGCAAACGACCGAAGAGCGGCGCGCCGGTGGTGGACCCGGCGCTGTCGCTGCTGGCCGCGTTCGACGAGGAGCACCGGGCGCTGGGCCTGGCGGACCTGAGCCGCCGGGCGGGCGTGCCGCGCAGCACCGCGGTGCGGCTGGCGGCCCGGTTGCGGGAATGGGGCGCGCTGGAACGGGACGAGCGCGGCCGGTACGTGATCGGCCTGCGGCTGTTCGAGATCGCGTCGCTCGCGCCGCGCAGCCACGGGCTGCGGGAGGTCGCGCTGCCCTACCTGGAGGACCTGCACGAGGTGACGCGGCAGCACGTGCTGCTCGCGGTGCGGGACGGCGCCGAGGCGCTGCTGGTGGAGCGGCTGTCGACGCGCGGGGCGGTGGAGATCGCCTACCGGGTCGGCGGGCGGCTTCCCCTGCACGACACCGGCGTCGGGATCGTGCTGCTGTCGGGCGCGCCGCCGGAGCTGCTGGAGGAGCGGTTCGCGGAGCTGTCCCCCGCGGAAGGCGCCAAGCTGCGCCGCCGCCTGGCCGACACGCGGCGCCTGGGCGTGGCGATCTTCGATCGCCGCAAGCCGGCGCCGGTGTCGTCGGTGGCCGCGCCGATCCACGACCACACGGGCACGCTCGTGGCGGCGGTGTCGGTGGTGGTACCGGCCGGAGCGGCGCGGCCGCAGGCCTACGAGCAGGTCGTGCGCGCGACGGCGCTGGCGATCTCGCGGGGCATGGGCCTGCGGCGGCCCTGAACGGCGGCGATGAACTCTCCCGCCAGCCAGGCGGGATCCCCCGCGCCGAAGACGTGGAAGTCCGGCCGGATCAGCACCGCCGGGGCGTCCAGTTCGGACAACCACCGGGTGTAGGTACCGTCCACATCGGTCACTTCGTCCAGCGCGACCACGGAAATCCCCAGCTCCGCCAAGCCGCCCGGCGAGCACGGTTCCCGGGTGATCAGCGCACCCGGGCCACCGAACACGTCGTCGAACAGCCCGGTCACCCCGCCGGCCGACACCCGGCCCTGCAGCGCCAGGATCCCGCCGGACTCGCCGGTGTGCAGGCCCGGCCCCAGGCCCGGGCGCGGTGGCGCCGGGGGTTTGCCGCCGGCCGCCCGGGACGCGATCATCCGGCGGTCCCGTTCCGCGGCCTCCGCCGGATCGGCGATGCAGATGACCTTCCCCAGCTCCACCGAGAACCGCACGAACGCCCGAGCGTGGTGCAGCCGCTCGCTGCCGTAGGTGTCCAGCAGCTCCGCCCCTGCCAGGCCGCGCAGCACCAGGTCCAGCTTCCACCCGAGGTTCATCACGTCCCGCACCCCCGCGCCGAGCCCCTGCCCGGCGAACGGCGGCATCAGGTGCGCCGCGTCCCCCGGCGGCACGTCCCGGCCGGCCCGCCACCGCTGAGCCCAGCCGGCCTGGAAGGTGTAGGCCGAGTGCCGCTCCAGCTCGGCGTTCCCGGGTGTGATCCCGTGCGGCGCCAGCAGTTCCCACGCCTTCTCCGCGCGATTCAGGTCCTGTTTGGACTCGTGCGGCAGCCGCATGAACTCCCACCGCCGCCGCCCGGGTCCGCCCGGCACCATGGTCGAGGGCCGCCGCACGTCGCAGGACTGCGTGGCGATGTGCGGGAACTCCAGCCCCGGCCGGGGTTTGACGTCGACGACCAGCCAGTCGTGGAAGTACCCCTCGTCATGCCAGCCGATCCCGGCCCACCCGCGGACGCGGCTGTTCGCCCCGTCCGCGCCGACCACCCAGGACGCCGAGACCGCGAGGCGCTCGCCGCCCCGGCACGCCTCGACCGCCCCGGTGGCCGCGTCCACGGCGGTCGCCTCCCAGCCGCGCAGCACCCGCACCGCAGGCAGGCCGCGGATGATCGAGTCCAGCCGGGCCTCCAGCGCGGGCTGGCTGAAGAAGTACGTGTTGTACCAGCCGGATTCGCCGCGCCCGCTCCAGTCGACCTCGACCAGCGTCTCGCCGTCGCCGTTGCGCCACACGTACAGGTCGTCGTAGGGCTCGGTGATGTCCGGGATCGCCGACGGCGGCAACCCGACCGACTGCAGGATCCGCGCGAAGTCCGAGCAGTGCGTCACCGCGCGGGGCAGCGGGTAGTCGGCCTCGTTGCGGTCGAGGACGACCACCCGGTGCCCGCGACGGCCCAGCTGGATCGCCAGCAGCTTGCCCACCGGCCCGTAGCCGATGACTGCGACGTCGAAGTCCACGTCGACCTCCCGGTCTCTCCTAGCCTGACCGGGCGAAGATAGGTGCGGGACCGGGTCAGGCGGCCCCTCCGCGTCCCGGTTCCCGGGACAGCAGCCGCTGCTTGCCGTCCACGATCGTGTTGCGCAGCACGCCCAGCCGGTCGACCTCGACCTCGACCACGTCACCCGGCTGGAGCAGCCACCGCGGCGTGCGCGCGTACCCGACGCCCGACGGCGTGCCGGTGGCGAGCAGGTCGCCGGGCCGGACCGTGAAGGTCCGCGAGATGTGCGCCAGCGTCTCGCCGACCGGGTACACCATCTGGGTGGTGTTGCCGTCCTGCACGGTTTCGCCGTTGACCCGCGTGCGCACCCGCAGCCCGTCCCGCAGGTCCCCGACCTCCGCGGCCGGGACCATCGGGCCGAGCGGGCCGGAGGAGTCGGCGTTCTTGCCGAGGATCCACTGCGAGGTCAGCTTCTGCGCTCGCCGCGCGGTGACGTCGTTGAACGCCGAGTACCCGGCCACGGCGGCGAGCGCCTCCTCTGGCGTGGCGTCGACCAGCGTCCGGCCGACCCACGCGACGATCTCCCCCTCCCAGTCCAGCCCGTCCTCGTCGGCCGGGACCGGGATCTCCGCGCCGTCCACGGTCAGCGACTGGGTCCAGCGCGCGAACAGCGTCGGGTACTCGGGCAGCTCGGCGTCGCGGTAGGAGCCCTCGGCGACGTGCGCGAGGTAGTTCAGCCCGATGCAGATCACCCGCGCCCCGGGCAGCACGGGCGGCACCAGCCGCACGTCCGTCAGCGTCTGGCCCGACCGCGGCCGGGCCAGGAAGCCCTCCGGGTCCGACCAGAACTCCTCCAGCCCGGCGATCACGGTCACCGACCCGTCCTCCGCCAGGCTTCCGACCTCGGTGCCGGCGCCGCGCGCCACTCCCACGATCCGCATCGTTGCTCCTTCGCTCCAGAAAACTTCCTAAAGGTTAGAACCTTTATGGTTGAATAGCACCATGACGAACCTGACCGGACTCGGGCGCACCCGCGCCGAGCAGCTCGCCGCCCTGCTCGAGGAGCGGATCCGGGGGCTCGCGCCGGGCGACCCGGTGGGCACGATCGACGAGATCCGCCGGGAGTCGGGGCTGGCCAGGGCCACCGTCAGCGAGGCCATCCGGCTCCTGCGCGACCGCGGCGTGCTGGCGATCCGGCCGGGCCGCGGCGGCGGGCTGTTCGTCGCCGACCAGGGCCCGGTGGTGCGGATGCGGCACACGCTGCTCGGCGTCCGCGAGGACCCCTCGTCCGTCGCCGACGCCGTCGAGCTGCGCAACCACCTCGAAGAGCTGATCGACGTCGGCGCCGCGCGCTGCCGCACGGCCGAAGACATCCCCCGCCTGCGCGCCCGCCTCGACGCGATGGCCGCCGCGCCGTCGTGGGCGGAGTTCGTCCGCGCGAACTGGGCGCTGCACGAGGAGATCGCCGCGCTGTGCCCCAACGCCATGGCCCGCGCGGTCTACCTGGGCACGCTCGGGCACCTGTCCACCACCGCACCGCACCTGCGCGACACCGACGCCGAGGCGTACCGGGCGCGGCGGCTGCGGGTCCACGTCGACCTGGTCGACGCCATCGCTTCGGGCGACGAAGCGGCCGTCCGCGCCGCCGTCGCCCGGCACAACACCACCGACTGAGGAGGCACCGTGGCCCCGGCCGAATTCCGCCGATACCTGTTCCCGCCGGACTCCCCGCGCATCACCGGCATCAAGGGGATGGACGCCTACACCTACCGGGAGGCCGCGAAGGAGGACCCGTTCACCGGCGGCCTGATCCGCGGCTGGGAACCGTTGCAGCTGCAGGAGTTCCGCGGCGTCACCGAGGACGGCACGCTCCGCCCGGAGGTCCACCCGTTCGAGCCCGCCCGGCCTGGTGAGGAGGCCCCGGTGGAGGCGATGGTCGCCGCCGCCCGCGCGCTGGAGGCGGCGCTGGACGAGGAGAGCCGCGGCAAGCTGCGGTACGCCGTGGACGCGGTCGAGTGGCAGACCTGGGCCAACCCGGAGTTCATGCAGTTCGACACCGGGATCCGGCTGGAGTTCCAGCCGCCCGAGGTGCGGCGCGCGGCCCTGGAGCTGGTGCGGGCCTCGCTGAGCCCGGAGGGTTTCCGGCTGGTGCACGACATGATGCGCATCAACGGGTTCCTCGGCGAGGTCGTCGGGCTGGCGAGCATCCTCAACGAGTTCAGCTACAACGTCGCGCTCTACGGCGAGCCGGACCCGGTGGAGCCGTGGGGCTGGCAGCTGTTCGGGCACCACTGCGCGGTCAACTGCCTGGTGGTGGCGGGGCGCATGGTGGTCAGCCCGGTGTTCCTCGGCGCCGAGCCGAACGAGATCGACGAGGGCCCGCACGCCGGCACCACCGCCTACACCGACCGGATCCGGCTCGGCACCGACCTGATGGCCGCGCTGCCGGAGAACCAGCGGCGCGCCGCGGTGGTGTACGAGCGGATGGTGGACCCGGCGATGCCGCCCGGGCGGGTGCACCCCGGCGACGAGCGGCACCTCGCGGGCGCGTTCCAGGACAACCGGGTGATCCCGGTCGAGGGTGTGCGGGTCGCGGAGATGCCGGCCGCGGCGCGGGAGCTCGTGCTGGCGATCGTCGAGTCGTTCGTGTCGCTGCTGCCCGAGGGGCCGCGGGCGGCGCGGATGCGGGAGGTGCGGTCGTTCCTGGACGAGACGTGGTTCTCCTGGATCGGCGGGCACGAGCCCGGGGACGTGTTCTACTACCGGGTGCAGTCGCCGGTGGTGATCGCCGAGCTGGACCACCACTGCGGGGTCTTCCTCGACTACGACACGCCGAAGCCGTTCCACATCCACACCGTGCTGCGGACGCCGCACGGCAACGACTACGGGCGCGCGTACGTGCGGGCCTGGCGGGACCGGCAGGCGTGAGCGCGACCGCCCGGCACCACATCGCCAACCTGCTGCACACCTACGTCGAGATCGCCGATCGCAAGGACGTCGACGCGGTCGTGGACCTGCTGGGCGCGGCGCGGGTGGTGTTCCCCGCGGCGCGCAGCGCGGATCCCGGCGGGGCGCGGGAGCTGTTCGGTCGCTTGTGGACGGACCCGGCGCCGCATCGGCACGACGTGAGCAACCTGATCGTGGAACCCGCCGGTGACGGGTTGTGGTCGGCGCGGGCCCACTACACCCGGTGGGTGCTGCGGCCGGATCCCGAACTGCACACGCTGGGCGAGTACGCGCTGCTCGTCGCCGAGGACGGGTGGCGGGTGCGGTCACTGACCGTGACCCGGACCTGGACCCGGTGAGATGGCCGACCTCGCCCGCGTCACGCTCGTCCTGGACACCCTCGCCGAGAGCCGGTGCGGCCTGACCGTCACCGAGCTGGCGGTGCGCACCGGGCTGCCCCGCTCCACCGTGCACCGCGTGCTGCAGAGCCTGGAGCGCGAGCTGTACGTGGTGCGTTCCCGCGAGCCGGACCGGCCCGGGTACGTGCTCGGGCCGGCGCTGCTGAAGTTCGGGATGAACAGCCACCTGCGGCTGCTGGCCGCCACCCGGCCCGACCTGGTGGCGCTCGCGCGGGAGGTGCAGGAGCGGGTCGAGCTGGCCGTCTTCAGCGGGCGGGAGGTCGTGGTGGTGGACCAGATCGCCGCCCCGGCCCGGTTGCGCGGGGTGACGCAGGTCGGCAAGAGCTTTTCGCTGCACGCCAGCTGCATCGGCAAGGTGCTGCTGGCCGAGCTGCCGGACGCGCGGGTGGCGGAGCTGCTGCCGGAGCGCCTGGACCGGTTCACCCCGGCGACGGTGACGTCACGGACCGCGTTGCTGGCGGAGCTGGCGCGGGTGCGGCGAGCCGGGGTCGCGGTGGACCGGGAGGAGCACGACCGCGGGATCTCCGCGGTGGCGACGGCGCGGCTCGGCGCGGGCGGCACGTGGCAGGCGGTCGCCGTGGTGATGCCGAGCCAGGCCTTCGCGACCAAGTTCGAAGCAGCGGTCCACGGCCTGCGGCGCGTCAACCCGGCGATCGACGTGGCGGCCGTGCTCGGCAGGTGAGCCTTGTGGCCGGTGGCACGCAGAGCGGCGGCCGCGGAACGGGGCGGCCGCTTCCCGCCGATGGCGCACACACCGCGCGGACCGAGCGGCGCACAGGCCACGCCAGCGCGACCGCCTCCCGCCGGTGGCGCACCGGCCCCAGCGTGAACCGGCGCGGGGTGGCCGGCCCCGCGCCGCCAGGTGCCGCGACCACCTCCCACTCGGTGAGCATGTCCGACGTGGTCGAGCCGAAACCACCGGCCCTGCCGTTGGCGATGACCAGGAAGCCGTGCGAGGTCCACTCGGTCAGCATGTTCTCGAACCAGGTGCCATCCGCGCGGCACGCACCGTTGCCCCACGCCACGTTCGGGAGCTTGACGCCGGCGGGCTGCGCATGGGCTTTTCCCTCACTGGAGACACGGGAGGAAAAGTGCGACCGGTCGCGGACAGAACCGGTGACACCACCGATACCGGAGCTGTCCCGGGAACCGGGACGAACCCGTTCTGCCGCGGCCCCCGCCACCGCACCCTGAGACGGCCATCACTCCCGCCCGGAGGACACCAATGAAGCTGGCCAACTCGCCCCGCACCGGGGCGTCCGCGGCACACCGGCGACTCGTCGTCGCCGTCTGCATGATCGTCACCGTCATCGAGGGCTACAACCTCATCGTCTACGGCTCGGTCGTGCCGTTGCTGCTCGCCGACCCCGCCCTCGGCATCACCGACGGCCAGACCGGCCTCATCGGCGGCGTCGTCTACCTCGGCGACGCGCTCGGCGCCCTCCTGGCCCCCGCACTGGCCGAACGCACCAGCGCCAAGACCACCCTGGCCACCGGCATCGTGGTCTTCGGCCTCGGCTCGCTGGCCTTCGCGCTCGCCACCGGCGGCACGATGCTCGCGTTCGCCCGGCTGCTCAACGGCCTCGGCGTCGGCGCCGCGCTGACCACCGCGATGACCATCGCCCGCGACCAGGCCCCCGCCCGGCGCGCGTCGCTGGTCGTGACCATCACGATGGCCGGCATCCCGCTCGGCGGGGTGGTCGCCGCGCTGCTCGCGATCCCGGTGCTGCCCGCGTTCGGCTGGCGGACGCTGTTCTTCGTCGGCGCCGGGCTGAGCGTGCTGATCTTCGCCGTCCTCGCGCCGCTGCGGGTCCCGGCCGACCCCGCGCGGGCCGCGGCCGACCAGTCGTGGACCGGGCGGCGCAAGCTCGCCGCCCTGGTCGCGGGGCGGGGCAAGTGGATCCTGCTCGCCGTCGCGGGCGCCGTCATCGCGAACATGGTCGCCTGGCAGGGGCTCAACGTGTGGGCCGCGCAGGCGATGATCGACCTCGGGTTCTCGCTGAGCAGCGCGCTGCTGTTCACCTTCGCGCTGACCGGCGCCGCGGTGCTCGGGTCGTTCGTCACCGCGTGGGCCGCCGACCGCCACGGCAGCGCGCGGATCGCCGTGGCCACCGGCACCTGCACGATCGCGGGCCTGGCCGGGATGCTCGTCCTGCCCACCGGCCCGGTGACCGCCGCGGTGTGCATCGCCGCGATGGGCGTCGGCGGCCACTCGACGATGAACCTCGTGCACACCACGACGTCGTCGGTGTTCCCGGCGCCCGCCCGCGCCGCCGCGCTGGGCTGGTCCAACGGGACGTCGTTCATCGGCGCGTTCTTCGGGCCGACGCTGGGCGGCATGGCGATCGGGGCGGGTGGCGCGCACGCCGTGTTCGGCACGCTCGCCGTCGCCGCCGGGGTGTGCCTGGTCGCGGTGACCGCGCTGGCCGGCCTGGCCCGCGCTCAGACCGAGGTCGTGCTCACCGCGCCGGCGATCCGGGCCAGGTGAGCGCGCACGCCACCCACGAGGTCGAGGTCCCCGTCGGCGAGGACCCACTGCAGCTGCAGCCCGTCGCTGACGGCGACGCACTCCCTGGCCAGCTCCCGGCAGTCGGTGCCGGGCGCCAGCTCCCCCCGCTCCGCGCAGCGGGTGAACAGGGCGGCGATCGCGTCGACGGTCTCCGCGTAGCGCGCGGCGAACACCGCGTGCGCCGGGCTGGAGGCGTCCGCCGCCTCGGCCGAGCACAGCACGAACAGCTCGATCAGGCCCGGCTGCGCGAGGTGCCGTTCGGTCGAGGCGACCATCTCCGCCAGGACGTCGGCCAGGGTCGCGTCGGCGTCCAGCTCCGTCCACCAGCGCGCGGTGGTGGCGATCCGGTGCTCGGCCACGGCGTGCAGCAGGTGCTTCTTCGTCGGGAAGTGGTAGAGCAGGCCGCCCTCGGTGAGGCCGACGTCGGCGGCGATGCGCGCCAGCGGGACCCGGTGGTAGCCGCGTTCGGCGAAGCGCTCGGCGGCCGCGGCCACGATCCGCGCGCGGCGCTCCCGGCCCGCCGCGTAGCTCCCGGTCCTGCGTCGTCCCACGGCGGTCACTCTAGCCCGGCCCGCCAAAAACCTTGTTGACTCAGTTTTTGTCGGCTACGGTTCCGGCCATGAACCAGCCCGCGGAGCTGCGGCTCGAACACCTCCCGCCCGGCCAGCCCTGCGGGGTGCCGCGGCCCCGGCTGTCCTGGTGGCTGCCGGAGAACGCGGCGGTCCAGCACGCCTACGCCGTCCGGATCGTCCACGACGGACGCGTGAGCTGGGAGTCCGGACGGCGGGCGGACGGCCGTTCCGTGCTGGTCGACGCGGGTGTCCCGGCCGGGGTGCCTGGCAGCGAGTGGCAGGTGCGGGTGTGGACGGACCTGGGCGAGTCCGGCTGGTCGGCGCCCGCGCCCTGGACCGTGACCGCGCCGGACTTCGGCACCGCGCAGTGGATCGAGCCGGCCGAAGACGCGGTGCCACCACCCGGCCGGCGACCTGTATACAACTTGCATACCGAGTGCACGCTGGGCGCTGCGGTGGTGCAGGCGACGGCCTGGGCCACCGCACACGGTGTATACGAGCTGTTCATCAACGGTGTCCGGGTCGGTGACCAGGAGCTGACGCCCGGCTTCACGGCCTACCGGTCACGGTTGCAGGCGCAGCGCTACGACGTCGCCGGGCACCTGCGCGAGGGCGTCAACACGGTCGACATCCTGCTGTCGGATGGCTGGTTCCGCGGGCGGCACGGGTTCGAGCGGACCGCCGACGGGTTCGGCACGCGCGTCGCGGCGCTGCTCGCTCTCGGCGCCACCCTGGCCGACGGCACCGGCGCGACCGTGGTGACCGGCGATGGCTGGCGGTCCCGCCCGTCGGGCATGACGGCGGACCTGATGGACGGCCAGACGCGCGGGCCCGCGACCGCGGAGTGGGCGGCGGCCCGTCCGGTGCGTGGCGGCCTCTACGACGACCGGTCGCGGCTGGAGCTGTCCGTGGCGCCCCCGGTGCGGCGGGCCGCCGAACTGGCGCCGGTGAGCGTCCGCCGGGCCGGCGGGAGCCAGGTGATCGACTTCGGGCGCAACCTCAACGGGTGGGTCCGGCTGACCGCGCCACCCGGGCGGATCACGCTCACCCACGGCGAGTTCCTCGGCCCGGACGGGCGGGTGGACACCGGGCACCTGCGGGCGTTCGACTTCGCGACCCGGCAGCCGCTGCCCGCCGGCCAGGTCGACGTCGTCGAGGGCGGCGGGGTGTTCGAACCGCGCCACACCACCCACGGCTTCCGCTACGTGCAGATCGACGGCCGGGCCGAGGACGTGACGGCCGTCGTCGTGCACACCGACCTGCGGCGCACCGGGTGGTTCCGGTGCGGTGACGAGGACCTGAACGCGTTGCACGAGGCGGCGACGCGAAGTTTCCTCGCGAACGCCTGCGATCTGCCGACCGACTGCCCGCAGCGCGAGCGGTCCGGGTTCACCGGGGACTGGCAGGTCTACGCCGGGGCCGCGGCGTTCACCCACGACGTCGCGGGGTTCAGCGACAAGTGGCTGCGCGACCTGGCGGCCGACCAGCTGCCGGACGGGCGGGTCACCACGATCGCCCCGAAGCCCTCCGGCGGGACCGCGATGGACGGCTCCGCGGGCTGGGGCGACGCGTCGGTGATCGTGCCGTGGGAGATGTGGCGCGCCTACGGCGACCTGGAGCTGCTGCGCCGCCAGTTCGGCTCGATGCGCCGGTGGGTCGGTTTCGCCGCGCGGACCGCCCGCGAGAACCGGCACCCGGACCGGCGGGGCGCGCCCGCGCCGCACGAGGAGTACCTGTGGGACACCGGGTTCCACTTCGGGGAGTGGCTGGAGCCGGGCGAGACCCCGGCGCCCGATCCGGGTGAGGACCACGGGATCGTGGCCACCGCCTACCTCGCCCGATCGGCGGATCTGCTGAGCCGGATCGCCACCCTGCTGGGTGAGGACGCGGACGGCTACCGCCGGATCGCCGCCGGGGCGCGGGAGGCGTGGCAGCGCGAATACCTCGCCGCCGACGGGTCGATCGCGGTGCCGACGCAGGCGAACCACGTGCGGGCGCTGGCGTTCGGCCTGGTGCCGTCGTCGCTGCGCGCGGCGGTGGCGGCCCGGCTGGTGTCGCTGGTCGAGCGGGCCGGTTATCGCGTGGGCACGGGGTTTCTGAGCACGGGGCTGCTGTTGCCGGTGCTGGCCGATGCCGGGTACGTGGACGAGGCGTACCGGGTGCTGCTCGCGCGGGGCGTGCCGTCGTGGCTCGGGATGCTCGACCGCGGGGCGACGACGATCTGGGAGTACTGGGACGGCGTGGACGCGGGGCGGGCGCGGGGTTCGCTCAACCACTACGGGAAGGGCGCGGTGATCTCGTTCCTGCACACGCACGTCGCCGGGATCCGGTTGCCGGACGACCCCGGCGCGGCGGAGGCGGGGTACCGGCGTTTCGTCGTGCAGCCGTGTCCGGGCGGTGGGTTGCGGTGGGCCGAGGCCGAACACCACAGCCCCTATGGCGTGATTCGCAGCGCGTGGCGGGTGGGGGGTGGACGGATGTGGTTGTCGGTGACCGTGCCGCCGGGGACGCGGGCCCGGATTCGCTTGCCGGACAAGGAAATCGGCGATGCCGGGCCGGGCGCGCACGAATGGCGGGTGGAGTTGCCCCGGTGATTGCGCGGCAAACACGCCGCGCGCGCCGACGCCCGGCGGGGTAACCGGACCACTGCCGGATTCCGGATCCTTATGCATGATGGGCGGATGGCACCACCCAGCGACCGTTCACCGGCCGGACCCGCGCACGCGATGACGGTGTCGGCCGAGCACCGGGGACGAGACGTCGTACTGACCGCGACGGGCGAACTCGACATCGCGACGCTGCCCAAGCTGCGCCGCCTGATCCGGCTCGCGCTGGTCGACCGGCCGCGGTTGCTGGTGCTCGATCTGTCCGAGCTGAGGTTCATCAGTTCGAGCGGGCTGGGGCTGCTGGCCGGCACGCACCGGGAGGCCGCGCCGGCGGAGTTGCGGGTGGTGGCGGGGGACGCCGTGCGGCGGGTCATGGCGTTCACGGATCTGCTGGATTTCCTGAACGTGTACCCGTCGATGGCGGAGGCGCTCAAGGACACGGGTTGAGGCGCGCCCCAGCGGCTGGCGATGCACCAGCGGCAGGGGCGCCCCGCCGGGCGGCGCCGCTAGGGCGCGCTCGCGCCCTAGCGGCGGCTCGGATGCCACTGGCACGAGGGCGACGGGGGCGGCCGTTCGGGCAGCGCAGCGCATCCGCGGCACGGCGCCTCCGCAGCGGCACAGCGGCGGGCCTAGGCCCGGCCCGGCCATTCGGCGGGAAGTCCCGCACCGCGAGGCGCCCCGTAGTCCGGGCCAGGGCCTCAGCGCACCCCGACCACCTCGGCACACCGCGCAGCAGGCACCCCACCCGCGCGCGACGGCCGGGACCGGCCGTCGAGCAGCGCCGCGCACTTGCGGCACGGCGCCTCCGCAGCGGCACAGCGGCGGGCCTAGGCCCGGCCCGGCCATTCGGCGGGAAGTCCCGCACCGCGAGGCGCCCCGTAGTCCGGGCCAGCGCCTCAGCGCACCCCGGCTACCTCCGGCACCACCAGCAACCCCACCGCGCAGCAGGAACCGCCCGCCGCGCGCACGGCCAGGGTTGGCCGTTCGGGCAAGCGCCGCGCATCCGCGCCTCTCCGCAGCGGCCCAACGGGCCGAGGCCCGGCCATTCGGCGGGGCGCCCCGCAGCGCGAGGCGCCCGCATCCTGGCAAGCGCCTCAGCGCACGCCGGGTTGTTCGGCACCATCGCGCAGCAGGCTCCCCGCCGGGCGCAACGGCCGGGGCCGCCCGGGCCAGCCCGTCAGCGCACCCCGACCACCTCCGGTACCGCCTCGGGCTGAGCCTCCGACGTTGCCGGCGCCGCCTCCGCCTCGAAACGGCTGAACTCGAACCGCACGTCGCTGCGGTCGGGGCCGCAGGGGGTGGCCGTGATGACGCCCGCGGTGTCCACCGCGGCCAGCTGGGCCAGCAGCCGCGCCAGGCGGTCGGGCGCGCCGGCCACCTCCTGGTCCGTCTGCACCAGCGTGCGGTGCAGGTTCGTCAGCCCCCAGCCGTCGGCGCTCCCGCTGCCCGTCGCCACGGGCAGGGCCACCGTCAGCAGCCACCGCCCGGGCTTGCCCGTCATGGAGGGGGTGCGGTGGTTGGAGATCCCGATGATCTGATCGGCCCGGACCAGCCCGTCGCCCAGCGTGCGGATCCAGACGTTTTCCAGCGCCATCCCTCAAACCTCCTGTTCGGTCTCCGTCCCATCGGTCCTCTCGCCCAGCCGGCGCCGCAGTTCCGCGTTCTCGGCACGCGTGGCGGCCAGCTGGTCCTCCAGCCGGACGATCCGCTCCGCCGCCGCGAGGGTCATCCCGTCGTCGAACAGCTCGCGGACCCGCGCGGCCAGCCGCAGCTGGCGGCGCGAGTAGCGGCGGTGGCCGCCCGACGAGCGGTGGGCCTGGACGACCTCGGCGGCGTCGAGGCTGCGCAGGAACGCCGGCTGCACGTCCAGCGCGTCCGCCGCCTGCCCCATCGTCCAGGCGGGGTAGTCCTCGTCATCCAGCTTGTCTACAGCCACTTGACGAGTCTATCTGCTTCAGTTGCTTGACTCAATCTACAGTCATCACTATAGATATTCGCGGGAGGTGAGGGCAGGTGTTCCCGAACCCGGGTCTGGACCCGCAGAGCAGGACGGCGCGGGGCCTGCGCCGGTACATCGAACTGATCGAGGACATGCTCGGCCTGAGCGGGCAGGGCTCCTGCGTGCAACTGGAGGCACCGCTGGGCGCCTACATCGCGATCGACGGGCACGTCCCCGCGTTCCCCGAGCGCGACGTGGCCCTGCTGTGGGACGAGCGTTACGGCTGGGCCGTGGCGGTGGAGGCCCGCTGCGGCGAGGACCTGCTGGTGCTCGGCTACCTGGGCGGCCAGGTCGTGCCCGCGCCCCGGGTGGTGGCCGCCTTCGTGCGGCGCGCGCTGGGCGGGGAGTGCGCCGGCAGCCCGGAACCGGAGGTCCTGGAGGCGCCCGGCCTGCACGAGGAGCTGGCCGCCTACGCCCCAGCCCCCGAGCTGCTGGCCGCGAGCTAGCGCCCACCCCTTGGGAACGGCACGCCCTCCCGGGAAGTCCTGCCAGAATCGTGATCACGGACCCCGGGAGGACGTGTGTCACGACCGCTGCGGAAACTGGGTTTCCTCACCATCGGCCTGTTCGACGAAGCCGACCCGCGCGCGGGCCACGAAAGCACGCTCGGCATCATCGAGCTGGGTGAGCAGCTCGGTTTCGACAGCGCGTGGGTGCGGCACCGGCACCTGCAGTACGGCATCTCCTCGCCGGTCGCGGTCCTCGCCGCCGCCTCGCAGCGCACGCGCCGCATCGAGCTGGGCACCGCGGTGATCCCGCTGGGCTGGGAGAACCCGCTCCGCCTCGCCGAGGACCTCGCCACCGTCGACGTCCTCTCCGGCGGCCGCCTCAACCCGGGCCTGTCCGCCGGCCCGCCGACGCACTGGGAGCACGTCAAGGACGCCCTCTACCCAGGCACCGCCGACGCCGAGGACTTCAGCCACCAGCGCGTCCGCCGCCTGCTCGACGCGATCCGCGGCGAGCCGGTCACCACGTTCCGCGGCACCGAGGGCTTCGAGGTGTACTCCGACCGCGTCCAGCCGCACTCCCCCGGGCTGGGCCGCCGCCTCTGGTACGGCGGCGGCAGCCTCGGCTCGGCGCGCTGGGCGGGTGAGAACGGGATGAACTTCCTGACCAGCAGCGTGGTCAAGGCCGAGGAGGCGGCGGACTTCGCCGAGATCCAGCTCGCCCTCATCCGCGCGTTCCGCGCCCACCACCCCGACGGCGACCGGGCGCGGGTGTCGCAGGGCCTGGTGGTCATCCCGACCGACTCGGCCACCGCAGAGCAGCGCGCGAAGTACGCCGAGTACGCGGCGAACCGCATGCCCCGCACCACCACGCCGCAGGGCCCGGCGCGGTTGATGTTCGCACCCGACCTGGTCGGCACGTCCGCCGAGATCGCCGAGCGGCTGCACGCGCACGCCGCCTACCGGGAGGTCGACGAGGTCGCCTTCGCGCTGCCGTTCACCTTCGAGCACGCCGACTACGTGCAGATCCTGACCGACATCGCGACCAAACTCGGCCCCGAGCTGGGCTGGTCGCCCGCTACGGGGTGAGCTCGCGTTCGGCCGGTTCGGCTACCGGCTGGACATGGCGCGGGAGCGGGCCGGTGCCACCGACGTGATCGACTACGCCGAAACGCCGGTGCTGGACGCGCTGGACGAGATCACCGCGGGCGCGGGCCGGACGCCTGCATCGACTCGGTCGGGATGGAGTCGGCGGGCGCGGGGCGGAACTCGACGCGGCCGGAGTTGCGCACCCGCGTCGCCCACCGACCGCCATTCGAGGTGCTCACCGGCCTCCTCGCTGGTGATCTCGCGTCCCACTCGACATCCGCCCAGTGGCCGCACGGGCTCCAGGTGGCTCAGGACGCGCGGCAGGGTCTCCAGCTCGCGCCAGGCCGCGTACACCTCGGCGACCGGCCGGTTCACGTGATGCGCCCCGCGGCCTCGACCGGGGCGCGGTTGCCGTTGCGGCTGGTGATCACGGCGGCGACGGCCACCGCGGCCGCGGCGGCGGTCGCCACGGTGGCGCGGCGAGCTGCACGGTCCCGAGGCTGATGCTGAAGACGCCGAGGCCGTCGGCCAGTCTCCGGGAGAGCTGTCGTGTCATCTCGGGTTCCCTTCCGCGCGAGTCGAGCGTGATACCCGCTGCCGGACAGCGGAAACCGGCGCACCCGTTGACCGCCGTTTCACTCCTTCGGCAGCGGGAACCCGGCCGCGTGGAGGAGCGATGGTGACGAGGTGCCGGATCGGGTTCGTCGGCGCGGGTGGGGTGGCCGCCCGCCACGCGCGCATGCTCGCCGGGTTCGGCGACGTCGAGCTGGTCGCCGTCACCGACCTCGATCCGGACCGGGCGCGGGCGTTCGGCCCGCGGGCCGTTCCCGGGGTGCCGGAGCTGATCGACTCCGGCATCGACGCCGCCTACGTGTGCGTGCCGCCGATGGCGCACGGCCCGGCCGAGGAAGCCCTCGCCGAGGCGGGGATCCCGATGTTCGTGGAGAAGCCGATCGCGCTGGACACCGGCGTCGCGGACCGGGTCGCCGCCGCGCTGGACCGGGCCGGCGTCCTCGCTTCGGTCGGGCACCACTGGCGCTACTCGGCGGCAGTGGTGCCTGCGCGGGAGGTGCTGGACGGTCGCCCGGTGCGGCTCGCGATCGGCGCGTGGCTGGACCGGGTGCCGCCGGTGCCGTGGTGGGTGCGGCGGGACAGCTCCGGCGGGCAGGTGATCGAGCAGGCGATCCACGTGCTGGACCTGGCGCGTCTGCTGGCCGGCGAGGTCACCGAGGTGCACGCGGTCGCCGACGGGGCGCCGCCGAGCGCGCCGGACGCCGACGTGGACGGCGCCACCGTCGCGACGCTGCGATTCGCCGACGGCGGGGTCGGGACGCTCGTGGCGACCTGCCTGCTCGGGTGGAAGCACCGCGCCGGGCTGGAGGTGTTCGCCGACGGGCTGGCCCTGTCGGTCGCCGAGGACGTCCTGGAGGTCCGCGACGGCGACGGCGCGCAGGTGCAGCGGGTCGATCCGGACGACGCCAAACGCGCGGCGGACCGGGACTTCGTCGACGCGGTGCTGGGCCGCACCGCGGGGGTCCGGACCTCCTACGCGGAGGCGGTGCGCACCCACCGGCTGGCCCACGCGATCGCGCGCTCGGCCACCCGCGGGATTCCGGTGCGGCTCGATGGGTGAGGACCGGGTGCTCGTGGTGACCGGGCCGGGCCGGGTGAGCCTGGTCCGCGAACCCGCGCCGGACGGCGACGTCGAGGTCCGCACCCTCTACAGTGGACTGTCCGCGGGCACGGACCTGAGCTTCGTCAAGGGCACGCACCCGAGCCTGCACGCGGGCTGGGACGCCGAGCTGGGCCTGTTCGACGCGCGCGGGCCGGAGCGGGGCTACCCGGTGCGCCGGTGGGGGTACATGCAGGTCGCGCGGGTGACCGCGAGCCGCGATCCGGCGTTCGCCGAGGGCGAGCTGCTGGCCATGACCTACGGGCACCGCGACGGCTACCGCGCCGACCCGCGGTCGGAGCGGATGGTGCGGCTGCCTGCCGACCTGGACCCGCTGCTCGGCATCTACGTCGCGCACATGGGCCCGATCTGCGCGAACGGGCTGCTGCACGCGGCTGCCGACCTGCACGGCACGGACGTGCGGTCGCTGGCGGACGGGGTGCGCGAGCGGCGCGTGGTGGTGACCGGGGCGGGGGTGGTCGGGCTGCTGACCGCGTTGTTCGCGCGGCGGCACGGGGCCGAGGAGGTCGTCGTGGTGGAGCCGACTCCGCAGCGGCGCGCCGTCGTGGAGCGGTTCGGGATCGAGGCGCTCGATCCGGGGGCGGTGGATCCGGCGGTGCTGCTGAAGACGCGGTGGCGGCACGGGCCGGGCGACCGCGGCGCGGACGTGGTGTTCCAGTGCCGGGGGCAGCCGTCCAGCCTGGCGATGGCGCTGCGCGCGGCCCGACCGCAGGGGACGGTGATCGACCTGGCGTTCTACCAGGACGGCGCGGACGCGGTGCGGCTCGGCGAGGAGTTCCACCACAACGGGCTGGCGATCCGGTGCGCGCAGATCGGCCGCGTGCCGCGGGGGCTGGCGCACACGTGGGACCGCGAGCGCCTGTCGGCGCGGACGATCGACCTGCTGCGCGCCGAGGGGCCCGGGATCCTGGCGCACGTGGTGACCGACGTGGTGCCGGTGGAGGAAGCGCCCGAGCTGCTGATGGCCCTCGCGCGGCGGCGCAGGCACGTGCTGCAGGCGGTGTTCACGTTCGGCTAGTCAGGCGAACGAGTCCTGCCCGGTGCACACCTTCTCGTACAGGGACACGTAGTCGTCGGCCATGCGGGACGGGGAGAAGCGCTCCGCGGCCACCCGGCGGCACGTCCGCGGGTCCAGCCGTCGCGCGTTGCGCCAGGCGGTCACGAGTCCGTCCTCGTCGCCGGGGGCCACCAGCAGCCCGGTCCCGCCGTCGTCCACCAGTTCGGGCAGGCAGCCGCGCCGGTAGCCGGCCACCGGGGTGCCCAGCGCCAGCGACTCGACCACCGCGGTCCCGCCCGGCTCGTCCCACTGCAGCGGGCACAGGCTCACCAGCGCGCCGGCGAGCAGCGCGTCCCGCTTCGCCGGGCCCACCGAGCCGACCCACCGCACGCACCGCCCGTCCACCCACGGCCGCACCCGCTCCTGCCAGTACTGCACGTCGGGGTTGCGCAGCGCGTCGGGGTCGTCCCGCAGCGCCCGCGCCAGCGCCGCCGGCCGGTCGTAGGGGCCCACCGGCCCGGCGAGCACCAGCTCCTGCCCCGCCGCGTGGGCCAGCCGCGCCGCGACGTCCTGGCCCTTGCCGGGCGTGATCCGGCCGAGCACGATCGCGTACCGGCCCTTGTCCACGCCGGCCCGCCGGCCGGCGAGCGGTGTCGCGAGGTGCACGTGCCCGAGGCTCGCCGCGCGCAGCGCCGCCGGAGCCCGGTACAGCTGGTCGGCCGACACGCCGTTGACCCGCACGCGGCCGCGGCCGTCGAAGTTCTCGTACAGCGCCGGGTGCTTGCCCAGGTCCCAGTGCAGGGTGTGCAGCGCGGGCGGCGCGGCGGAGCCGAGCGCGGCCAGCACCACCGGCCCGACCGCCTCGACGTGGTCGTGCACCAGGTCCACGTCCTCGCGCCGGGCCAGTTCCCGCACCACGTGGTCCATGTGCGCCATCACGCAGCCCATGACGCGGTTGTAGGGCAGTTGCAGCAACGGGAACTGCGGCACCGGATGGCGGAACACCACCTCGTCGGCCGCGATCGTGCTCGTCCCGACCGTGGCCAGCACGACCTGGACGCCACGATCCCGCAACGCCGGGACCAAAGTGGCCACGACGTTTTCGATCCCGCCGTATCCGGCCGGCGGAACGGACAGCCAGGGTCCGGCGTTCAGCAAGACGCGCACGGATGTGCTTGTTCCCCGGTTTTCCCCCGTTACACAACGGAAATCGATTCACGACCCCGGCTCGCACCCGGCGCAGGATTTTCCGGCGCCGCTGATACCGTCCGTCCTCTCTGGACCGTGGTCGCTGAGGTGCTCGGCTCATCCGGGTGCGACCGCGGGAGCGTCGAGCCGGATTTCCCGGTCCGCGCGGGACACCACGGCCGCGTCGTGACTGGCGATCAGCACCGCCGCGCCCCGGACGGCGGCCGCCCGCAGCAGGTCGAGCACCAGCCGGGCACGGCGGTGGTCCTGGTGGGAGGTGGGTTCGTCGGCGATCACCAGTGACGGCGCGGCGACCAGTGCCCTGGCCACCGCCGCCCGCTGCTGCTCGCCGCGCGACACCTCGCCCGGGCGTCGCGCGGCGAGGTGTCCCAGCTCCAGCGCCTCCAGCAGCTCCGCGCCGCCGGGGCCACCGCGGGCGAGCGCCAGGTTGTCGGCCAGGGTCAGCTCCTCGAACAGGCTGATGGACTGCGGCACGAAACCCAGGTCCCGCCAGGACATCCGGTCCACCGGCACCTCCGGCAGCGGCGGGCGCGGCACGATCTCGCCGCCGTCCGGGGTCTCCCACCCGCCGGCGATCATCAGCAGTGTGCTCTTGCCCGATCCGGACGGCCCGGTCAGCACGACCAGCTCCCCCGCCACCAGGTCGAGGTCGACCGGCCGCAGCGCCGGTGTCCCGCCGTAGCTCTTGCGCACCCCGCGCAGACTCAGCATCAGCCCTCCCCCATCCGGCCGTCCACCAGCTCCACCACCCGGTCCGCCACCCGGCTCACCTCCGGATCGTGCGTGGCGAGCAGGATCGCCTGCCCGCGGTCGGCCAGCCGCCGCAGCGCCTCGGCCACCCGGCCGGCGGAGTCGCGGTCCAGCTGCGCGGCCGGCTCGTCGGCGATCACCACCGCCGGTTCCCCGGTCGCGGCGAACGCCAGCGCGACCCGCTGCTGCTCACCGCCGGACAACCGCCGCGGCACGTGCCCGGTGCGGTGGCCCAGCCCCAGCACCTCGACCAGCTCGGCGCCGGTGTCCCGGCCGCGCAGCCGCGCCGCCAGCGCGAGGTGCTCGGCGACGGTGAGGTAGTCGAGCAGGTTGTCCGCAGGGTCCTGGAACACGTACCCCACCCGCGTGCGGCGCACCGCCCGCCGCGCGCGGGCGGACAGCGCGGTGACCTCGGTCCCGGCTATCCACACGCGACCGTCCTCCGGCCGCTCCAGGCACGCCAGGATCTTCAGCAGCGTCGACTTGCCCGAGCCGGACGGCCCGACCACCGCCGTGATCGCCCCGCGCGGCACCGTCAGCGCCACCCCGGACAGGGCGTGCACGGTCTCGCCCCGCGTGGGGTAGTCGTAGGCCACACCCTCGCACCACAGCGCCGGGTCATCGCGAGTCACGCAGCACCTCCGCCGGACAGGCGCGGGAGACCGCGCGTTGTGCCGCGCCCGCCGCGAGCGCGGTGGTGACGGCCGCCGCGGCCGCCAGCCCGGCGACCAGGCCCCACGGCGGGCTCAGCAGCGTGCCGGGCAGGGTCGCGGGGTTGACGTCGTAGGCGCGCGCGGTGAGACCGACCGCCACCGCGGCGAGCACCAGCCCCGTGACGAACCCGGCCAGCAACAGCCCGCCCACCTCGAAGCACAACGCCCGCCAGTGGTCGGCCGGGGTCACCGACATCCGGCGCAGCAGCACGTACGCGCTGCGCCGCGCCCGGGCCTTCGCCGTCAGGTAGAGCAGCAACCCGACCACGATGATCGCCCCGCACAACAGCGACACCGCCGCGAGGAACCCGAACGTGTAGGTGATCGGCGAGTACACCCCGGCCGCGGTCACGGTCGACGCCTCGGCGTAGGTGCGCACCGGCAGCCCGGACACCTGCGGCCGGATCTCGTCCGGATCGCCGCGCACCCACAACTGCGGCCGGGTCACCAGGCCGAGCCCGTCCAGGACGTCCTGCCGCACGAGGAGCAGCGGGTTGCCGGACTTCTTGCCCGGCAGCTGCGGCACCGCCACCACCGTCAGCGGCACACCCCGCCCGCCGATGTCCACAGTGGACGTGCCATCGGCGCGGTTCAGCCCGGCCAGCGCCGCGATCGGCTCCCCGCGCGCCAGACGCCCGAGCAGGTCGTCCAGCGACGGCCCGGGCAGCGCGGGATCCCAGAACGCGGCGCGGCCGAACGTCGCCGGGTCCACGCCGAGCACCTCGACCGTGCTGCCGCCGACGCGGGCGTTGCCGTAGGCGGACACCAGACTCGCCCGGTCCGCCAGTCCGGGCGGCACCGGCACGCGGGACTCCAGCGAGAACACCACGTCCGTGCCGACGATCAGCTGCCCCTCGGCGTGCAGGGTGCGGTCCACCGAGCCGGTCACCGACGCGCCGTACACCGCCAGTGCGACCGGCACCGCCGTCGCCCCGGCCAGCACCGCCGCCGCGACCGGGCCGGCCAGCACCCGCCGGGTGGCCAGGAACCAGCCGGGGCGCCCCGGGCCGCCGCAGGCCCGGGCGCGGGCCAGCCCCCAGCAACGCGCGCGCCGCGGCCACCGCCAGTGCGATCACCAGCAGGATCGGCGCCACCACCAGCCGGGGCGGCACGCGCGCCACCGTGCCGACCGCCCCGCTCGCCCCGGTCTGGACGTCGTCGCCGAGCACGAACCAGCTCACCACGGCCGCGGCGAGCGGCACGAGTTCCCACGGCACCCACCGCGCGCGGCGCGCCCGCACCGGCGGCACGTCGAACAGGCGCGCCGTCCGCCGCCACGCGACCAGCGCGACCGCGCCGAGGGTCACCAGGAACGCGCCGGTGGCCGCCCAGACCGAGCCCCGGAGGGCGGCCGGTGTGAACGCATCGCCCGGCCCCACCGAGCCGACCAGGGCTCGCGCCGCGAACCAGCCGCCGGCCATCCCGGCGGCGACGACGAGCGCGACCTCCAGCACGGCCTTCCCGGCGAGCGCGGCCGGGCCGACGCCACGCGCGGACAACACGGTCAGCTCCGCCCGGCGCCGGTCCACCCAGAACCCGCCCGCGGCCCCGGCCACGACGAGCCCGGCGATCGCGGCGGCCGCGGCGAGGGGCACGACGGTGCCGGTGAGCGCGTCGACCACGAGGGTCGCCCGGTCGGTCATGCCGGGCAGGGCCGAGGTGAACTGGACGCCGTCGGGGTAGTGGTCGCCGGCCTGGTTGGTGTCGTCGCGCAGGCGGGCCAGGTCGTCCAGGACGGGCACGGCGTTCGCGGTGGTCAGTCCGGTCGCGTCGAGCGGCAGCTCGATCACCGTCGCGGCGCGCAGGCCACTGCCGTCGGCCGCGGCGAGGAACTCCTCCCGCGGCACGAGCGCGAGCGGGTAGACCGGGGCTTCCGACAGCGGCCGGCCCCGGTAGAGGTCGGTGAGGCTGCACCAGTACGGCTGGTCGGGAGCAGACCGCAGGTCCCGGTAGACCGCCGCGACGGGCATCGTCACGGTGCGGCCGGCGAGCGTGACGGGGACGCGGTCGCCGACGCGGATGCCCCTGTCCGCCGCGAAGCCGTCGGGCAGCCACACGCCGGGACCGCGGCCGCCGCCGACGACCAGCACGTGCCGGTCGAACCCGGTGCGGGCGACCAGGTTCACGGTGCCGCCGCCCAGCGCCGCCTGCTGCACCAGCGTGGTCACCGGGGCGGACAGCCGCGGCACCTGGGCGCCTCCGCTGGTCAGCGCCCGCTCACGCGCGTCGAGCAGCACCGCGCCGGCCGGTGCGGGGTCGTCGAACCGCAGCCCCGCGCTCACGTGTGCGCCGGTGTAGGCCGGGCAGGCGTCGGCGACCTGGCTCTGCAGACTGGCATTGCCCGCGGCGGACAGGAACAGCGCGGCGGCGGCCGCGGGGAGCGCGACGAGGAACGCGGCCGCGGCCACGGCCACCGCGATGGCGGGCCGGCGCAGCAACATCCACGGCGCGCGCGCCCAGGGTGACGGAAACCCCCAGTGGTTCTCCGGCGAAGTCTGACACGATCGGCGGTTCGGGGAGCCGCTTTTCGTCGCGCCGGTGCGGTTCCCGGCGCACCCGGACTGCGCGGCCCCGGCGGAGTCCGCTGGGCGGCGGCAGTCTCCACCTGGGCGAGGCCGAACGGGCGATCCTCACCGCCGCACGGCGGCGGCTTTCGCGGTCGGCTGCGGGTTTACTTATTGTCAACAATCTCCGCATTGACAATCCTACGAGCGCGCACCTAGCTTGATCGCGATCACGTCGCCCGGTCGGGTGACTCGAGCTCCCGAGGAAGGCACTTCGATGCGCCCTACCGGAATCTCCCGCCGAAACCTGCTGCGTGGCGCGGGCGCCACCGTCGTGGCGGCGCCGCTCACCGGCTTCCTCGCCGGCTGCAGCTTCACGCAGCCCGGCACCGGGCAGCCGAACTCCACATTGGACCAGGTCCGGAGCCAGGGGTACGCGCGCGTCGCGATCGCCAACGAACCGCCCTACACCAAGGTGAACGCCGACGGCTCGGTCACCGGCGTCGAGCCCGACGTCGTGTCGGCCGTGCTGAAGCGGATGGGAATCGGCAGCATCCAGGGCGTCGTGACGCCGTACGAGTCGATGATCCCGGGCCTCAACGCCAACCGCTGGGACATCATCGCGGCCGGGTTGTTCATGAAACAGTCGCGCTGCGCGGAGATCCTCTACTCCGAGCCGGACATCGTCTCCACCGAATCGTTCGCGGTGCCCGCGGGCAACCCGCGCAAGCTCGCCGGGATCGCCGACGTCAAGGCCGACCCGGCCGTGCGCGTCGCCGTGCTGCCCGGCGGGTTCGAGGACGGCGTGCTCAAGACCGAAAAGGTGCCGGCGGGCCAGATCGTCAGCGTCCCCGACGGCCGCAGCGGCGTGGAGGCGGTCCTGGCCGGCCGCGCCGACGCGTTCTTCCTGCCCACGCTGTCGCTGAACTCGCTGAAGACCGCAGGCATCGAGATCACCGCCGCGATCAAGGACGTCCAGCAGACCGGCGCCGGCGCGGGTTTCCGCAAGAACGACACCGCTTTCCAGCAGGCCTACGACGAGCAGCTCGCCGCGTTCAAGCAAACCCCGGAATACGCCGGCACGCTGGCCAAGTGGGGCTTCTCCGCGGACGACGTCCGCGGGGTCACCCGCGACCAGCTCTGCGCGGTGAGCGGCTGAGCGCGATGTCCGCCATCGCTCCCTACCTCCCCCTGCTGCTCGACGGCCTGCTCATCACGCTGGCGCTGACCGTCTGCGGCATGGCGCTCGCGCTCGTCGTCGCGTTCACGGCCGGGCTGGCCCGGCTGTCGCCGCGACGGCTGCTGCGCTGGCCCGCCGGGATCTTCGTCGAGGTGTTCCGCGGCACGTCCATGCTGGTCCAGTTGTTCTGGCTGTTCTTCGCGCTGCCGTTCTTCGGCATCCAGCTCACCCCGTTCGCGGCCGGTGTGCTCGCGCTGGGCCTCAACGAGGGCGCCTACGCCGCGGAGATCGTGCGCGGGTCGATCAACTCGCTGCCGCGCGGGCAGCACGAAGCGGCCGCCGCGCTGAGCATGAGCCCGTCGCTGAAGATGCGGCGCGTCCTGCTGCCGCAAGCGATCCCGGTGATGCTGCCGTCGTTCGGCAACGTGTTGATCGACCTGCTCAAGAACACCTCGCTGGTGTCGCTGGTGACGGTGGCGGACCTGACGTTCCGCGCGCAGATGGTCCGCACCAGCACCGGCGCGACGACCGCGGTGTTCGGCACGATCCTGGTGATGTACTTCGTGGTGTCCTACCTGCTGTCCCTGGGCCGCGGATGGCTGGAGAAGCGGGTGGCGCCGGACCGGATCGCGCCGGACCGCACGACCCTGGTGCGCAAGGCCGCCGGCGGGGTGGTGCAGTGATGGTCTGGGACTGGAACTTCGCCTTCGGCATCCTGCCCGAGCTGTTGCGCGGGCTGTGGGTGACGGTGCAGGTGACGCTCGCCGGGATCGTGATCGCGCTCGTCGTCGGCCTGGTGGTGGCGGTCCTGCGGCACCTGCGGATTCCCGTGCTGCGCCAGATCCTGTGGTTCTACGTGGAGTTCGTGCGCGGCACTCCGCTGCTGGTGCAGGCGTACTTCGCGTTCTACGTGCTGCCGCTGTACGGGATCACGTTCTCCGCGATGGTCACCGGGATCATCGTCATCGGCCTCAACTACAGCGCCTACACCGCCGAGGTCTACCGGGCCGGCATCGAAAGCGTCCCGAGCGGACAGTGGGAGGCGGCGACCGCGCTGAGCCTGCCGTGGCGGCGCCGGTGGCAGGCCGTGGTCCTGCCGCAGGCGGTGCGGGCCGTGGTGCCCGCGCTGGGCAACTACCTGATGCAGATGTTCAAGGACTCGGCGATCCTGTCCGCCATCACGGTGCTGGAACTGCTCGGGCACGCGACCGCGATCGGCTCCGGCAGCTACCGCTACCTCGAGCCGTACACGCTGGTGGGGCTGCTGTTCCTGCTCGTGAGCTACCCCGCCGCCAAGCTGATCCGACGATTGGAGCTCCGCCTTGCCCAGCCCCGCTGACCCGATGATCGCCTTCCGTGGCGTGCGCAAGTCCTTCGGCAGCCACGAGGTCCTGACCGGACTCGACCTGGAGGTGGGGGCCGGGGAGAAGGTGTCGATCATCGGGCCCAGCGGGTCGGGCAAGACGACGATCCTGCGCCTGCTGATGACACTGGAGCAACCCGACGCCGGGCGCATCGAGGTCGACGGCGAAACCCTGTGGGACGCGGGCGGTTTCGACACCGGCCGGATGAAGCTGGTGCGCCGCCGGATCGGGATGGTGTTCCAGCACTTCAACCTGTTCCCGCACATGACCGTGCTGCGCAACGTGACGGAAGCGCCGGTCCACGTGCTCGGGCAGGGACGCGAGGAGGCCGACGCGCACGCCCGGGAGCTGCTCGGGATGGTCGGGCTGGAGCAGCACGTGGACAAGAAACCGGGGCAGCTGTCGGGTGGGCAGCAGCAGCGGGTCGCGATCGCGCGGGCGCTGGCGATGCGGCCCCGGGTGATGCTGTTCGACGAGGTGACCTCGGCGCTGGACCCCGAGCTGGTCGGCGAGGTGCTGGGGGTGATCCGCGAGCTGGCGCACTCGCAGTCGATGACGATGCTGCTGGTGACCCACGAGATGCGCTTCGCGGAGGACATCTCCGACCGGGTGCTGATGTTCGACTCGGGGGCGGTCGTGGAAGCCGGCCCACCGTCGGTCATCTTCCACGAGCCGCGGGAGGAACGCACGAAGCGGTTCCTCAGCGCCGTGCTGGACCGCCGCTGACCCGAGCGCGGACCGGCCGCCCGCCGGTCCGCGCTCAGCACCGCCGCCGATCTCAGCCGCCCGGGGAGTTCACGAGCGCTCGCACAACCCCGCGTGCACCGGGCACTCCGCACACACCGACCGGTCACACAACCGGCACAACTCCGCCAGCACCTGCTCACTGCGCGCCTCCGGGCCCAGCACCGCCTCCGCCACCCCGGCCAGCTGCGCCCGCTGCTCCCCCGACAACCGCCCCACCAGGCGGTCCAGCGCCGCCCGCCGGGCGGCCAGCGCGGACGCCGCCCGGCGTTCGCCCTCGGCCGTCAGCCTCAGCGGGCGGCGGCGGCCCTCGCTGTCGCGCGTGATCCAGCCCTGCTCGGTCAGCCGCCGCACCAGGTGGGCCGTCCCGGGCTGGGAGATGCGCAGCACCCCGGCGAGCCAGTCCGCCGTCCGCCCCGGCTGGTCCTTGATCGCGATCAGCGCCTCCCCCAGCGCGCCACCGGCGCCGACGGCCTCGGTGACCGCGTCCCGGACCGCGCCGGCCACCAGCAACGACATCGCGCCGAGCAGGTTTGCGCTCCGCGCTTCCGGCTCATTCATAAGTTATGAATATACGGGCTCTGGTCCTGATCGGCTGCCTGAACCTCGCCCAGCTGCCCATCGCGATGCGGCCGCTGCTCGTCACGCTCACCGGGGTCGAGGCCACCGGCAGTTTCGCCGCCGCGGGGCTGGCCGGAGCGGCGGCCGCCGTCGGCACCGCGATCGCCGCTCCCCTGTGGGCCCGCACGCTGCCGTCCTCGGGCGACCGCCGGGTCCTCGTGCTGTCCGGCACGGTGTTCACCGCCGCCCAGCTGGCGCTCGCGGCCGCGCACGGGCCGGCCCTGTTCACCGGCCTCGCGGCGGCCTCGGGACTGGTCACCCCGCCGGTGTCAGCGAGCGTGCGCGCCATGCTCCCCCGCCTCGCGAAATCGCATCTGACCAGGGCCTACGCGGTCAACTCGGTCGCGCTGGAGACGGTCTACATCGGTGGCCCGCTGTGGGTGAGCGGCCGGGCGGCGCTGGCCGGACCGGCGGCGGCGCTGGTCGCCACGACGCTGACCGGCGCCGCGGGCCTGGCCGTCGGTGTCGCGCTGGTGCCCGCCTTCCCGCGGTCGCGGCCGCGGCGGGGCCGTCTGCTGAACGATCCCGCGGTGCACACGCTCGGCGCGGCCTACCTCGCCTACTGGGTCTGCATGGGCGCGATGTGGGTGCTGGTGCCGGCGTTCGCCGAGCACGCGGGCGCGGCCGGGCAGTCGGGGCTGCTCGTCGCGGTGTGGTCGGCGGGCAGCCTGGCCGGCGGACTCGCGCTGGCGGTGCGCCCGCCCCGGGCCGCCCAGCGCACCAGCTACACCCTGCTGCTCGGCGCGCTCGCGCTGACGTCGCTGCCGCTGGCACTACCCGGCACGATCGCGGCGATGGCCGTGGTGATCGCCGTGTTCGGGCTGGCGCTGGCGCCGTGGCTCGCGGTGCACGACCAGCTGGTCGCCGCCACCGCCGACGATCGCAGCGGTGAGCTGTACGGCTGGCTGACCACGCTGGGCCAGGTCGGCAGCGCCGCGGGCTCGGCGATGGCCGGCCCGGTCGGCGACCGCTACGGCGGCGGGCCGGCGTTCCTGCTGGTCAGCGCGGCCCTGGTGATCGCGGCCGGGATCGCGGTGACCCGGCGGCGCACCCTGCCGGGGGCCTGACCGTCAGGCCTTGCGCGCCACCCCGGCCCACACCACGGAGTCGTTGGGCGAGTCGAACTCGATCTCCGGGGCGTTGGCGCCGTTCTCCTCCGGGTGCCACAGCGGCGTCCAGGTCGCGCCGGGCTCCACCATCTCCAGGTCGCCGAACAGCGCCTCGATCTCACCGCGCGGGCGCCAGATCACCGGCGTCGCCGTGGCGTCGTACATCTTGCCGAACTCGGCCATCTCCCGGGCCCGGCTCTCCGGCACGCCGTCGGCCGTGCCGTGCGAGAGCACCAGGTACGAACCGGGGGCGAGCAGTTCCCGGTAGCGCGCCACCGCGGCCGGGCCGATGTCCGTGCCGTCCGGGCCGGGCTGGGTGACGTGCAGGACCGCGATCAGCAACAGCGCGACCGGCTGCGCGAAGTCGATGACGCCGGAGTCGGCGACCTTGTTCCACAGCAGGTCCGGGTCGCGCAGGTCGGCCTGGATCACCGCGTGCCGGTCGAGGTCGCCCTCCTTCTCCAGCAGCATCTGCGAGTGCGCGACCGCCACCGGCTCGTTGTCGATGTAGACCACGCGAGTGGTGGTGTCCAGCTCGTCGGCGACCTGGTGCGTGCTGCCCATCGTGGGCACGCCCGAGCCGACGTCGATGAACTGCCGCACGCCCTGCTTGACCAGGTACCGCACGGCCCGGTGCAGGAACAGCCGGTTGGACTTCGCGGCCGGGCGCACGAACGGGAAGCGCTCCAGCGCCTTTTCCGCGAACACGCGGTCGACCGCGTAGTTGGCCTTGCCGCCGAGGTAGTAGTCGTACACCCGGGCCACGTTCGGGTGGTCCAGGTCGACGCCTTCCATCGGGAACTGCTCGAACCGGGACTTCGCCATCACAGCCTGCTTTCCCCAGGGAGATCAACACCGATGACCCGAATACTAGCGGTCGCCGGGGACGCCCGGCGGTCAGCTGCCGAGGAAGGAGTCCAGCTCGGCGAGGAATTCCGGCCACGCCGGTTCTTGCTCGGTGAGGACGTGGTTGCGGCTGTCCAGGAAACACAGCCTGCTGTCCGGGATGAGCGCGGCCAGTTCCTGCGCCTGCGCCTTCGGCACGCGCAGATCGCCGCGGGAGTGCAGGATCAGCGTCGGGCAGCGCACGGACGGCGCGATGGCGGAGACGTCGATGTGGGCGAAGACGTTCAGGAAACGCACCACGTTGTCGTTGGAGGTGGTGGCGCGCTGCAGGTCGTTGAAGGCGTCCCACAGCTCGCGGGTGGCGTCCGGCAGGAACTGGCCGGCGAACACCTGGCGGAAGGTCGGATCGTCGTGGCGCCAGCCGATCCGGCCCAGGACGAGGTCGAGTTCGGCCTCCTCCTTCTCCTCCGGGGTGGTGGCGCGCGCGAACCGGCCGCGGCTGTAGGCGCCGGCGAGCACGAGCCGGGACACGCGCTCGGGGTGCCGCACGGCGTAGGCGATCGCGACCGCGCCGCCCTGCGAGATGCCGAGCAGCGGGAACCGCTCCAGCCCCAGGCCGTCGACCACCAGCTCCAGGTCGTCGACCCAGTCGTCGAACCGGAACTCGCCGATGTCCCAGTCGGACAGGCCGCAGCCGCGCTCGTCGTAGCGCACCAGGGTGTGCCGCCGGGCCAGGCCGTCCAGCCAGTGCGCCCAGATCGGGCTCGCCCACTCCAGGTCCAGGTGGGTCAGCCAGTTCGCCGCCTTGACCAGCGGCGGCCCGCACCCGGACAGCGCGTACGCGACGCGCACGCCGTCGGGTGAGCGGCAGTAGCGGATCTGCTGCGGGGCGCGGACGCGGAGCGGGGCGGCGCCGTTCTCGCGGACGTCGGCGACGAAGCGGTACCCGACGCCGTGCACGGTCGCCACGATCCGCTGCCGTTCCCCGCTGTCCCCGATCGCGCGGCGCAGCGCCTTGACGCGGCTGGTGAGCGCGGACTCGCTGACGTGCCGGTAGCCCCACACCGAGTCGAGCAGCTCGGTCTTGCCGACGACGCGGTCGCGGTGCCGGATCAGGTGCGTCAGCAGGGCGAACACCTGCGGCTCGACGTGGACCGGCTCGCCGCGGCGGCGCAGCTCGAACCGCTGCGGGTCGACCACGCAGTCCTCGAACTCGTACATCAGGGCCACCTCGCCACCGAATCTCCACATCATCCCCACGATTCCGCCAAGCCACCAGACCCCCTCGCGGGTCACCCTGAACCGGACACATCCGGCAGGGAGGACACCATGACCACCACCGAGACCCCGTACCTGCTCGGCAGCGAGCCCGACGAGCTGCGCCGCCTGGAGGAGCAGGCCGCCGCGCTGGCGCCCGCGACGCGCGCGATCCTGGG
This sequence comes from Amycolatopsis ruanii, assembly GCF_003385175.1. Taxonomy (NCBI): domain Bacteria; kingdom Bacillati; phylum Actinomycetota; class Actinomycetes; order Pseudonocardiales; family Pseudonocardiaceae; genus Amycolatopsis; species Amycolatopsis ruanii. The sequence goes on along the minus strand of NZ_PQHY01000012.1, from coordinate 81,294 downwards.
GCTGGCCGGCATCGAGCCCGGCATGCGGGTGCTGGACCTGGGCACCGGCGCCGGCGACGTCGCCTTCGAGCTGTCCCGGATGGTCGGGCCGTCCGGGTCCGTCGTCGGGATCGACCAGTCGGTGAAGGCACTGCGCTGGGCGGCGAGCCGGTGCGAGGCGCAGGGGCTGCGCAACGTCTCGTTCGTGCACGACGACGTGCGCGAGATGCGGCTGACCGGGCAGGTGGACGCGGTGGTCGGGCGGCTGGTGCTGCTCTACACCCCGGATCCGGCGGCGGTGCTGCGCAAGTTCGCCGGGTACGTGCGGCCCGGCGGGGTGGTGGTGTCGATGGAGTACGAGATGAGCGTCGCCGGGCTGTTGCCGGCCACGCCGCTGAGCGAGCGGATCACCCACTGGATCACCGAGGCGTTCCGGCGGTCCGGGCTGGACCCGTACCTGGGCGCGCGGCTGGACTCGGTGTTCGCCGACGCCGGCCTGGCGGGGGCGACGGTGCTGGGGCTGCAGGCCTACCGCGCGCCGGGCGACCCGACCGGCGGCCGGATGGCGGAGGGCGTCATCCGGACGCTGCTGCCCGTGCTGACGCGCACCGGCCTGGCGACGGCGGAGGAGGTCGGCATCGAGACGCTGGGGCAGCGGTTCTTCGAGGAGCAGGTGCGCAACGGGGCGATCTTCCGCCCGCCGACGCTCGTCGGCGCGTGGTCGCGGATCAGCGGGAGCTGACCGCACCGGGTGCCGGGTGCTGGGGGCAGCACCCGGCACCGCCCAGCGCTCGCCGCGCACCAGGGCTCGCGGCGTACTAGCGTTCGCGGCGTACTAGCGTTCACGGCGTACTAGCGTTCACGGCGCACGGGGCCGGCGCGGATGTCCGGCTCCCACCGCCGGGCCGGGCGGCGGACGGCCCGGGGCTCCGGGCGCGGGGGCTCCGCGGGGCGCGGACTGTCCCGCAGCTCCCGGTAAGCCGCCAGCACCTCGGCCAGCCGCCCGGGATCCGGCTCGGGCGCGTCGGGGTGCAGCGCGCGCACCAGGCGCCGGTACGCGGCGGTGATCTCGGCCGGCGTCGCCTCCCGGGGGACGCCCAGCACGGCGTACGGGTCCATCGTCATCACCCCGCTCTGACAACGTCGCCCGACGGCGATCGGGTTCCGATGTCGAAACGCGGGCGGCGGCGTCGACGTTCCGGGTGACAATGGCAGCGCACCCGAGGAGGACGACATGGCGGCACTGGACAAGGAATTCGACGCGACCCTGGTGAAGAGCCCGGCCGAGGGCGGCTGGACCTACGTCGTGATGCCCGGCTCCGCCGAGTACTTCGGCACCCGCGGCCTGGTGAAGATCCGCGGCACCATCGACGGCCACCCGTTCCGCAGCTCGTTCATGGCCCTCGGCGACGGCACGCACAAGCTGCCCGTCAAGGCCGACGTGCGCCGCGCGATCGGCAAGGACGCCGGCGACACGGTGCACATCCGCCTCACCGAACGCCTCGGCTGACCCGCCGCACGTCCGGCCGCACCCGGTCGGTTCGGCCAGGCAGGCGAACGGAACTGCCGGCGCGGGGACTGGAGCCGCCGGCCGCCGCGCTGGGCGAGCGGGTGCGGTTCGGGGCGGAGGTGACCGGGGTGACGCGCCGCGGGTGGGACCCGGTGGTCGACCACGGGCGCGACAGAGCCCGGCCTGTCTGTCCGAGCTGCGCCTGGACTTCGACCCGGCGCTGCGGGCGCCGAGCGCGCCGCTGGTCGGCCCGAACGTGCATTCGTGCGGCACGGCCTGCCCTGACGGGGGTGATCGTCATCGGCGGCGGCCAGGCGGAATCGGCCGCCGCCGACATCCCGAGCCCGCCGGCGCCGGCCCGCTCGCGCTCGGGGCGGGCGGGTCCCGGCCGCGTCTCCCGCCTACCTCGACGCCCATCGAATTAGATGTGTGTTTAGATAGAGCCATGTCGAATCAGGACGAGTGCTGCTCGCCGCTGGTGCGGGAGCCGCTGTCGGCGCCGCAGGCCGTGGAGCTGGCCCGGGTGTTCAAGGCGGTCGGCGACCCGGTGCGGCTGCGACTGTTGTCGCTGATCGCCTCCCACGACGGTGGCGAGGCGTGCGTGTGCGACCTGACCGGCGCGTTCGAGCTGACCGGGCCGACGATCTCGCACCACCTCAAGGTGCTGCGCGAGTCCGGCCTGATCACCGGCGAGCGCCGCGGCACCTGGATCTACTACCGCGTCCAGCCGGAGACGCTGGCCCGCCTGTCCGCCGTCCTCACCCCCGCCGGGGCGATCGCATGACCACCACCGCCGTCGCCGCCCGTCTGTCCACTCTGGACCGCTTCCTGCCGGTGTGGATCGCCGCCGCGATGGTGCTGCGCCGACCGGCCGGGCGCTGGGTGCCCGGCCTGGAGAGCGGCCTGAACGCGGTCGCCGTCGACGGGATCTCGCTGCCGATCGCCCTCGGCCTGCTGGTGATGATGTACCCGGTTCTGGCGAAGGTCCGCTACGACCGGCTGGACTCGGTCACCCGCGACCGGCGGCTGCTGCTGCCGTCGCTGCTGCTGAACTGGGTTCTCGGGCCCGCGCTGATGTTCGCGCTGGCCTGGCTGATGCTGCCGGACCTGCCCGAGTACCGCACCGGCCTGATCATCGTCGGCCTCGCGCGGTGCATCGCCATGGTGATCATCTGGAACGACCTGGCGTGCGGCGACCGGGAGGCGGCGGCGGTGCTCGTCGCGCTCAACTCGGTGTTCCAGGTGGTCATGTTCGGCGTGCTGGGCTGGTTCTACCTGTCCGTGCTGCCCGCCTGGCTGGGCCTGGAGGCCACGAGCCTCGCGGTGTCCGGCTGGGAGATCGCGAAGAGCGTGCTGATCTTCCTCGGCATCCCGCTGGTGGCCGGGTACGCCTCCCGCCGGATCGGTGAGCGGGTCCGCGGGCGGGACTGGTACGAGACGCGGTTCCTGCCGCGCGTCGGCCCGGTCGCGCTGTACGGGCTGTTGTTCACGATCGTGGTCCTGTTCGCCTTGCAGGGCAACCAGATCACGAGCAGGCCGTGGGACGTGGCGCGGATCGCGCTGCCGCTGCTGGTCTACTTCGGACTGATGTGGGCCGGGTCGTACGCGCTGGGCCGGGCGGCCGGGCTGTCCTACGCGCGCACCACGACGCTGGCGTTCACCGCCGCGGGCAACAACTTCGAGCTCGCGATCGCGGTCGCCATCGCCACCTTCGGCGCCACCAGCGGGCAGGCGCTCGCCGGGGTCGTCGGACCGCTCATCGAGGTGCCCGTCCTGGTCGGGCTCGTGTACGTGTCCCTGGCGCTGCGCCGCCGGTTCGAGAAGGAGCCATCGTGACCCCCGAAGTGCTGTTCGTCTGCGTGCACAACGCCGGCCGCTCCCAGATGGCCGCGGCCCTGCTGGACCACCACGCCCAGGGCCGGGTCCTGGTCCGCTCCGCCGGTTCCGCGCCCGCGGACTCGGTGAACCCGGCCGTCGTGGAGGTGATGGCGGAGCTGGGCCTGGACCTGTCGAAGGAGTTCCCGAAGCCGCTGACGACGGATGCGGTGCGGGCGGCGGACGTGGTGATCACCATGGGCTGCGGCGACGCGTGCCCGGTGTTCCCCGGCAAGCGGTACCTGGACTGGCAGCTGGACGACCCGGCGGGCCTGGCCGCCGAGCAGATCCGCCCCATCCGCGACGAGATCGACCGCCGCGTGCGCGAGCTGCTGGCCGAGCTCGTCTGAGGCACTGGCGAGAATCCGTCGGAACGTGGCACTCCAGCCACTACTGACCGGGGGCGGGGGCGCCTAGTTTCGGGTTCGTGATGATCGTTGTCGCGCTGCTCATCGGCGCCGCTTACGTCCTGGTCAACTCCTTCGTCCCGGAGGCGCACCGCCGCCGGTTCAACGCGCTCATGGTCGGCGGCGCCGGTGCCGCCTACCTCAGCGGGGGCGGGCTCGGGATCTGGGAGTTCGTGTTCACCGCGGCCGCCACCTACGTGGCCTATCGCGGGCTGGAGTCGTGGACCTTCATCGGCATCGGCTGGCTGATGCACACCGCGTGGGACGTGGTGCACCACCTGCGCGGCGAGCCGATCGTCCCGTTCGCCGAGCACTCGTCCTACGGGTGCGCGATCTGTGATCCGGTGATCGCGATCTGGTGTTTCACCGGTGGCCGCTCGGTGCTGGACCTCGTCCGGAAGCGGCTGGTGAAGGCCTGACGCGGAACTTGGTGTCCGTGCGGCGCGTCTGGACGAGCGCCATGAGGGCGAACAGGAACATCCAGCCGAGGTAGGGGTCGTCCGGCAGGCTCGTGTGGCGCGGCAAGGCGCGCAACGCCAGTTCGGTGAGCACGATGACGAACGTGATCACGCACCCCAGGGTGAGGCAGGTGATCGACGCCGGGCTGCGGGCGAGCAGCAACCCGGCGCCGGCGAGCGAGAAGGCCATGCCCGCGCCGTACAGGAGCCCCAGCAGCACCACGGCCGCCGTGTTGTCCACCACCGGGACGAGCGCGACCGCGGCGGCGAACCGCAGCAGGCACAGAAACCCCGTGAGAAACCCGAACACCACGGCGAAGACGGTCGACACGCGGCTGGTGCCGTACGGTTTCGTTCGCACCACTACCTCCCCTTGGCCGGAAGCCCGAAGGTAGGCGGCGGAGTGGCGCGACGGGTGGCGGCTGGCCGGAACCGGCCACGAGCAGCGGCACGGCGGGTGGCCGCCGGCCCAGCCGGGCACCAGCAGCACGGCGGCCAACCACCGACCGAAATGAATCACCAGCGGCGACCCGGCACGCAGCCAACCACCGACCGAAACGAATCACCAGCAGCAACCCGCCCCCGGGCAACCACCGAACCGAAACCAGTCAGGATCGGCGCGCCAGGCGTGCCACCAGGCCAGGCTTGCGGCGTGGCGTCCGCAACCGTCCGGCGATGGCGTCCTCGAGCAGGCGGCCCACCGTCTCTTCCGCGCACGCCCTGTTGGCCCCGATCCCACCCGACGGCCCGCGCTTGATCCAGCCGACCACGTACGTCCCCGGCCGCACGCGTCCGCCGTCGTTCGGGATCGTGCCGCTGTCCTCGTCGAACGGGAGCCCGGGCAGCGGCGTGCCGCGGTAGCCGACCGCGCGCACCACGCCGCCCGCCGGGATCTCCACCTCGCCGGTCACCCGGATTCCCCGCACGCGGTCCGCACCCACGATCTCCCGCGGCGCGGAGTGGAACCGCAGCACGATGCGTCGCTTGCCGGGCTGCGGCGGCGCCGACCAGTCGATGGTCTCCTGCTTGCAGTCCCGCAGCAGCGCGGCCCGCGGCTCGGTGTCGATCGCCTCGGTGATGCGTGGGTCGTGCGCGTCGACCACCAGGTCGATGTCCTCGTGCTGGGTGAGCGCCAGCAGTTCGGGCGTGGTGTACGCGGCCGCCTCCGGGCCACGGCGGCCCAGCAGCACGACCTCGCGCACGCGGCTGGACTTCAGCCGCTCCAGCGCGGCCGGCGCGATCGACGTGCCCTCCAGCGAACGCGGATCGGTGGTCAGGATCCGCGCCACGTCCAGCGCGACGTTGCCCGTCCCGACCACGACGAGCCGTTCCGCGGACAGGTCGATCGCGTCCGCGGGCACGTCCGGGTGGCCGTTGTACCAGGCCACCACGGTCGTCGCCGCGACGCTGCCGGTCAGGTCCTCGCCCGCGATCCCCAGCCGCCGCGCCGAGGACGCGCCGACCGCGTAGATCACCGCGTCGTAGCGCCGCGCCAGCTCGTCCACCGTGACGTCCCGGCCGACCTCGACACCCAGCCGCATCCGCAGCCGCGGGTGGTGGTGGTACCGCGCGAAGGTCTCGCCGATCTTCTTGGTGGACGGGTGATCGGGCGCGACCCCGTACCGCACCAGCCCGCCCTCGACCGGCTGCCGGTCGATCAGCGTGACCCGGGAACCGGTGTGCAGCAACAGGTCCTCGACCGCGTACATGCCGGCCGGCCCGGTGCCGACCACCGCGACCTCCAGCGCCGGGAAGTCGCTCGGGATGGCGCGGTGGAACACCGGCGGGCCCCACGCGTGGAAGTTCGGCGCGGGATCGGCCGCCGCCGGCTCCCGGCCGGCGTAGAAGTCCGCGTTGATCCCGGCGTAGGGCCGCATCGCGGCGGTCAGGGCGTCCACCGGGAAGATCGCGTCGACCGGGCAGGCGTCGGCGCACGCGCCGCAGTCGATGCAGCTGCGCGGGTCGATGTAGAGCATCTCGGTGGTCCCGAAGTCCGGCTCGTCCGGCGTCGGGTGGATGCAGTTGACCGGGCACACCGCCACGCACGACGCGTCGTTGCAGCAGGTCTGGGTGATCGCGAAGGCCATGGCTAGAGGAGGTTCGCGCGCTTGTAGAAGACCGCCGCGGCCTTGGTCAGCAGGCCGGCGGAGTCCAGGAACTCCATCAGGCCGGCGCAGCTGGACCGCAGCATCGACTTGTGGTGCTCGTTGGCCTTCGCCTCGCGCAGCGCGCGCTGGGTGTCCAGCCCGGCGTTGGCGTACACCTTGGGGTTCCACATGCTGCTGACGATGAAGTACGCGGCGATCGACACGACCAGCGCGTTGTACTGGCGGCGCAGCGGGCCCGCGCCCTTGAGCCGCTCGCGCGTCTCCTCGCGGGCGAACTTCATGTGCCGCGACTCCTCGACCACGTGGATGTTGTTGATGGTGCGCACGAACGGCACCACGCGCTCGTCGCGCATCCAGTCGCGCTGCATGACGTCGAGGACCTCTTCGGCGACCAGGATCGCCGCGTAGGCCGCCTCGCCCCTGGCGGTGGTCTTGAAGAACCGGCCCAGCTCGACGGCCAGGCGGCGCGGGCGGTAGGCCGGGGCGCGCAGCTTCGCGGCGCCGCGGGCGAACATGATCGAGTGGCGGCACTCGTCGGCGATCTCGGTGAGCGCCCACTGGAACGCCGGGTCGGTCGGGTCCTTGGCGTAGAAGTCGCGCAGCACCATCTGCTGCAGGATCATCTCGAACCAGATGCCGGTGCTGGCGACGGACGCGGCCTCCTGCCGGGTCAGCTCGCGCTGCTGCTCCGGGGTCATCTCGTTCCAGTACGCGGTCCCGTACAGGGTGCACCACTCCGGGCTCGCGCCGTGGTAGCTCGTGTCCAGCGGGGTGTCCCAGTCGACCTCCTTGACGGGGTCGTAGGACAACGTCTCGGACGAGTCGAGCAACCGCTGCGCGACCGACTGGCGGTCAGGCTGCGCGGTGTCCGCCTGCTCGTGCGCACCGACGCTGGTCATGGCACCCTCCCTGACACGACTGCCTGTTACCTCGGTTTACTGTTACCCAAGGTAACACACATTGGTGGTGGCGCAAGCCGGAGCCGCCGCAGGCCCGCGGCGGCTCGGTGACCGCCGCGGCGGAGGCGATGGCGGTGGCCTGCGCTGTCGCGGCCCCCGGCCGCGGTGATGGCCGGAGCGGCTACCAGCGCCGCAGGATCGGCCCGATGCCGTCGCCGGGGTCGTCGAGGTCGTCGGCGGGGTGGGGAGCGACGCCGCGGGCTGGCGGCGGTTCGGTGACCGCCGCGGCGGCCAGGGCGGTGGCCTGCGCTGTCGGGGCCCCGGCGGCGGTGATGGCCGGAGCGGCTACCAGCGCCGCAGGATCGGCCCGATGCCGTCGCCGGGGTCGTCGCGGTCGTCGGCGGGAGGGGCGGTCCGGCGGGCCGGCTCGGTGACCTCCGCGGCGGCCAGGGCGGCGATCTGCGCTTCCGTGGTCTCCCCGGCCGCGGTGATGGCCGCCTGCTGCTGGTCGGCGGGCAGGGCGTGCCAGTCGTCCACGGCCTGGTGCAGGGAGGCGACCGTCCGCTCGTCGAGGTAGGCGGAGTACAGCAGGTCCTGCGGCTGCGCGCGGCCGGCCACCACGTCGCGGGCGAAGTCGGCGATGTCCCCCTCGCCCCGGGCGAGCAGTGTCATCCAGTTCCGCAGCGCGGCGCGGCCCTGCTCGGTGCGCCACGGCGAGAGGTGGCCGTTCATCGCACCCCCGGGTGACGGTACGGCTCACCGGGCCACGCCTGCGCGGCGATCTCGCCGTTGCCCGCCACCATCTCGGCGATCGACTGGACGGTGTGGGCCAGGGCGTTGAGCGCGTCGACGGCGGTGCCCAGGGCCGTCGCGTCGGTCATGATCCCCGCGATCGCCTGCCGGATGGACTCGCCGTCGGCGAGGCCGATGATTCCCATCAGGACGGCCTTGGCGCGGCTGCCGATTTTCAGCACGGCGCCGAGGCCGGAGTCGAGCAACGCTTCCAGCGCGATGTCGAGCGCGAGCATGGCGTCGTAGGCCGCGCGGGCGAAGTTCTTGATCTTCCAGCTCGCCTCGGTGCAGAACCGGGCGTGCGCGGCGCAGGCGTAGGAGTAGTCGGTCAGCCAGGCGCGGGCGGCTTCCCCGGCGTGCCCGGTCCACAGTTCCTGGATGCCGTAGCGGCCGCGGTCGATGTTCTGCTTGATCTTGCCGAACGCGAGGCCGGTGTCCTCGAACACCATGCCCTGCCGCAGCAGCGCGTCCCAGTCGCCGGCGACCAGTTTCTGCACGACGGTCAGCAGGTCGACGCCGATCAGCTTGGCCAGCAGTCCCCGCACGGAGCCGCTGACCGAGGCCGCGCCGAAGATCTTGTCCGAGATCTTCTGCAGCTCGATGTTCCAGCCGCCGTAGGCGTCCTCGGACGGGTTGCCCGGCCCGGTGTACTCCAGTTCCGGATGGCGGGGGTCGCGGGAGGCGTCGTCGAAGTCGGTGAAGGTGGCCGCGGTCTCGGGCGCGGCGACGTCGTCGGCGTCGATCCGCTCGGACAGCGCGTCCGGGTAGGTGCGGTCGAGGGCCGCGGCCGCCCGGCGGTCGGTCGAGGCGTACATCTTGGCCGCCGCGACCAGGGTGGCGTCGTAGGCGTGGGCCAGGGCGGCCGCGCGGCCGGCGTTGGCGACCCCGAGCGCCTGCCACCGGTCCAGCGGGGCGGCCAGTTTCCCGAGCAGCCCCTCGCCCAGTTCGTTCGGACCGCCGGTCGCCGCGGCGGCGTACAGCTGAGCGGCGTGCCCGGCGCGCCCGGCCAGCCGGGCGAGCTTGGTGATGGCCGCCGGATCGGCCCTGAACTCGTCGATGATGACCGCCTCCCCCGCCGCGCCGTCGAAGCAGACGCAGCATAACCCGGCTCGCCCGCGACCGACGGTGACCGAGCGGCCCGATTTGCCGGAACGGGTATTTCGGCCTTATCGCCGGGTGCCTCGCGCGGCCTACCGTGTCCGGCACGAGCGGAAGAAGGGCGGATGCCATGGAGATCAACCGGATCGGGCGCGAGGTGAGCGTCCTGAGCGACCAGGCCGAGGTGCCCGGCATCGGCTTCCTCCCGGTCAACGCGTTCGTCCTGCACGGCGCCGAACCGGTCGTCGTCGACACCGGGCTGAGCCTGCCCGGCCGCGGCTTCCTGGACGCCCTGGGGACGGTGATCGACCCCGCGGACGTGCGGTGGATCTGGCTGACCCACCCGGACCGCGATCACACCGGCGCGCTGTTCGACCTGCTCGAGCTGGCGCCGCGGGCCCGCTTGGTCACCACCTACCTGGCGATGGGCATCATGTCGACCGAGCGGCCGCTGCCGGTCGACCGGGTGTTCCTGCTCAACCCCGGCCAGTCGCTGGACGCGGGCGGCCGCCGCCTGACCGGATTCCGGCCGCCGCTGTTCGACAGCCCGGCGACGGTCGGTTTCTTCGACCACAGCAACGGGGTGTGCGTCAGCTCGGACTGCTTCGGCGCCCCGATGCCCACCCCGGAACTCGCCACCTGCGACGACGTGGCGAACGCCCCCGCGGAGGCGCTGCACGCCGGCCAGCTGCTGTGGGCCACAGTGGACAGCCCGTGGGTGCACAACGTCGACCGGGACCGGTACCTGGCGACGATGGCGCCGCTGCGGGAGTTCGACCCGGCGGTCATCCTGAGCACCCACCTGCCCCCGGCGCCGGGGCGCGCGGCGGAGTTCCTCGACCGGGCCGCCACGGCTCCGGATGCCGACCCGTTCGTCGGCCCGGACCAAGCCGCGCTGGAGGAACTGCTGGCGACCTTCGAACCGGCGCCGCCCGTGGTCACCTAACCGAAGAGCAGCGCGCTGCCGTGCGCGCGTTTGAAGTACAGGTGCGCGTCGTGTTCCCAGGTGATCGCTATTCCGCCGTGCAGCTGGATCATCTCGGCGGCGGCGTGCTGGAACGCCTCCGAGCACACCAGGCGCGCCGTCGCCGCGTCCGCCTCCAGGTCGTCGCCGGTCAGGGCGCCGTACAACGCCGACCGGGCGGCTTCCACGTGCACGTGCACGTCGGCCATGCGGTGCTTGAGCGCCTGGAAACCCCCGATCGGACGGCCGAACTGGCGCCGCTGCTTGGTGTACTCGACGGTCAGCTCCAGCGCCCTGGCCGCGGCCCCGACCTGCTCGGCCGCCAGCGCCACGACCGCGAGCGCACGCAGCCGCCCGAGGTCGAATCCGCCGGTGTCCAGCCGTCGCGCCGGGGCGGCCTCAAGCGAGACGACCGCCAGCCGCCGGGTCGGGTCGAGGGTGGTCACGGGCTCGCGGCGGGCGTCCGCCGGGGTGACCTCGAACAGGCCCGGGCCCTCCGGCGTGCGCGCCACCACGAGCAGGACGTCCGCGAGGTCGCCGTCGAGCACGTAGTGCGCCCGGCCGTCGACCCGCCCGTCCGCGAAGACGCACGCCGGGGACCACCGTCCGTCCTCACCGGACCAGGCCAGCGCGGCCACGCTGCTCCCCGCGGCGATGCCGGGCAGCAACCGCCGGCACGCCTCGTCGTCGCCGGTCAGCAGCAGCGCCTGCCCGCACAGCACCGCCGAGCCGAGCATCGGGGCCGGGGTCAGCGTGCGCCCCAGCTCCTCCAGCACCACGCACGCCTCGGCGAGCGTCGCGCCGGCACCGTCGTACTCCTCGGGGATCGCCAGGGCCGCGACGCCGATCTGCTCGCACAACGTCGACCACAGCTTGTCGTCGTACCCCAGCGGGGACGCCATCGCGGCGCGCACCGCCGCCGGCCCTGACCGCCGCGCCAGCAACGTCCGCACGGACTCCCGCAGCGCCCGCGCCTCCTCCGTCCACATCGGATCGACCCGGCTCATGGCGTCAGCACCCGCTCGCGGTGGAACCCGCCGTCGCCCCACGCGCCGATCAGGGCACGCACCTTGGTCAGCCGCAGCCCGAGGTCGTGTTCGGCGGTGTAGCCGATGGCGCCGTGGACCTGCAACGCGGTGCGGGCGGCCAGGTAGGCGGCGTCCCCGGCCTTGACCTTCGCGGCCGAGACGTCCCGCGGGCTCAGGGTCACCGCGGCGCCGTGCACCAGGGGCCGGGCCAGTTCGAGGTGGGTGGCGACGTCGGCCAGCAGGTGCTTGACCGCCTGGTACTCGCCGATCAGCCGCCCGTACTGGCTGCGTTGCTTCGCGTAGGCGACCGCGGCGTCCAGCAGCCACTGCCCGGCGCCGAGCAGCTGCGCGGCCACCGCGAGAACGCCCAGGTCGAAGGCCCGGCCGTCGGTCGCCGGCGCGGAGGTGCCGAGCCGGAACAACCGCCGGACCGGATCCACCGACTGCACGAATTCCCCGTGCCCGGCCGGTGCCGCGGGCCCCGCGCCGAGATCCACCACCAGGCCGGCGATGTCGGCGTCGAGTGCCAGCGGCACGTGTGGCGGGGCGAGCACCGTGGCGAAGACCTCCCCCGCCGCCAGGGCGGGCCACCACGACCCGGCCGCCTCGACGGCGGGCGCGACCGCGGCCGTCTCGACGAGCGGGCCGGGCACGGCGTGGTCGCCCAGGGCCTCGAAGGCCACCACCAGGTCCACCGGTGAAGCGCCGAGCCCGCCGTGGCCTTCGTCGATCAGCAGCGCCGGCACGCCCAGTTCGGCCAGGCCACGCAGCACCTTGAACCCGGGTTCGTGCCGTCCCTGCGCCCACGCCCGGGCCGCGCCCACCGGGTCGGCGCCGGTGAGGAAGTCGTGCAGACTCGCGGCGAAGTCCTGCTGCTCCGCCGACAACGCGAACCTCATCGGCGGGCCTCCCTGGGCAGTTTCAGCAGCCGTTCGGCGATGGTGTTGCGCTGGATCTGGTCGGTGCCGCCGTAGATCGGGCCGGCGAGGGAGAACAGGTAGCCGTCCACCCACGCGGGGTCGGTCTCACCGTACGGGCCGAGGAGGTCCAGCGCAGTCTCGTGCAGGGCGACGTCCAGGTGCGACCAGAACAGCTTGTTCACACTGGACTCCGGCCCCAGCTCCCCGCCCTCGGCCAGCCGGGACACGGTGCCGAACGTGTAGAGCTGGTAGGCCCGCGCCCCGATCCAGGCGTCGGCCACCCGGTCCCGCGCCGCGGCCGGTTCCCCCTCCGCACGCCACAAATCCACGAGCCGGCCGGCGGCGGCGAGGAACCGGCCGGGGCTGCGCAACGACAGGCCGCGTTCGTTGTTGGCGGTGGTCATCGCGACCCGCCAGCCCTGCCCCGGCTCGCCGATCACGTCCTCATCCGGCACGAACACCCGGTCCAGGAAGATTTCGGCGAACCCCGGCTCCAGGTCCAGCTGCGGGATGGGCCGCACCGTCACGCCCTCGGCGCGCAGGTCGAACATGAAGTACGTCAGCCCGCGATGCCGCTGCTCCGCCGGATCGGTCCGGAACAGCCCGAACGCGCGATCGGCGAACGCGGCCCGGGAGCTCCAGGTTTTCTGCCCGGACAGCAACCAGCCGCCGTCGGTGCGCACCGCGCTGCTGCGCAACGCCGCGATGTCCGACCCGGCCTCGGGCTCGGACCACGCCTGCGCCCACACCTGCTCACCCCGCGCCATCGCGGGCAGGATCCGGTCCCGCTGCTCGGCCGTCCCGTGCGCGAACAGCGTCGGCCCGAGCATGAAGATCCCGTTCTGGCTGACGCGTCCGGGTGCGCCCGCGGCGTAGTACTCCTCCTCGAACAACACCCACTGCAACAGCGACGCGTCCCGGCCGCCATACTCGCGCGGCCACGACACGACCGACAACCGCGCGTCGGCCAGCTGAGCCTCCCACTCGCGGTGCGCCGCGAAGCCTTCCGCGGTATCCATGGACGGGAGCGTGGGCACGTGCTCGGCCAGCCACTCCCGCACCTCGTCGCGGAACGCCGCCGACTCGGGATCGATGTCCAGGTCCACTCACGCCCCCTTGTTCGCGTCCCGCATCGAGCGCGCGTCCTGCCCGCCCAGCGAATCCGTCGAAGTCTCCGCGTTGTGCGCGTGGGCGAAGTGGTGCAGCCCGAACACCGAGTCCATTCCGGACCGCAGCCCCATCAGGTCCTCGGCCTGGTTGACCGCCTTCTTCGCCAGCGCCAGACCGAACTGCGGCATCTCCGCGATCTTGTCCGCCAGCTCCAGAGTGCGCTGCGCCAGCTCCGTCCGCGGCACGACCCGGTTGACCATTCCCCATTCCCTCGCCTGCTGCACGCTGAACCGCTCCCCGGTGAACAGCACCTCCTTCGCCGCCCGCGGCCCCAGCACCCACGGGTGCGCGAAGTACTCCACCCCCGGAATGCCCATGCGCACCACGGGATCGGCGAAGAACGCGTCGTCGGAGGCCACGATCAGGTCGCAGATCCAGGCCAGCATCAGCCCGCCCGCGATGCACGCCCCCTGCACCGAAGCGATCATCGGTTTCGGGATCTCCCGCCAGCGGCGGCACATCCCCAGGTACACCTCGGACTCCCGGGCGAACCGCTGATCCCCGCCCTCCCTTGTGGTGTGGTCCCACCACATCACCGCGCGCCGCTCGAACGACTGGTCCACGTCCCGGCCGGGCGTGCCGATGTCGTGGCCCGCGGAGAAGTGCTTGCCCTCCCCGGCCAGCACGATCACCTTCACCTCGGCGTCGTTCACCGCCCGGGTGAACGCGTCGTCCAGCGCGTAGGTCACCGCCGAGTTCTGCGCGTTGCGGTACTCGGGGCGGTTCATCGTCACCAGCGCCACCGCGCCCCGGCGCTCGTAGCGGACCACCGGTTCACTCATGCCTGCTCCTCACCTCAGCTGCCGCTTCAGCACCTTGCCGGAAGCGTTGCGGGGCAGCTCGCCGACGAACTCGACGAGCCGCGGGACCTTGTAGTTGGCCAGCCGCTCCCGGCAGAACCCGATCACCTGCTCGGCGGTCAGCCCGTCGCCGACGACGAACGCCTTGCCGACCTCGCCCAGACGCTCGTCCGGCACCCCGACCACGGCGACGTCGCGCACGCCGGCCAGCTCGGTGAGGGCGTGCTCGACCTCGGCCGGGTAGACGTTGAACCCGCCGCAGATGTACATGTCCTTGAGCCGGCCGGTGATGGTCAGGTTGCCGCCGTCGTCGAGCACGCCGACGTCGCCGGTGCGTAGCCAGCCCTGTTCGTCGATCGCCTGCGCGGTCGCCTCGGGGTCGTCCAGGTAGCCGAGCATGACGTTGGGCCCGCGGACGACGACCTCCGCGCCGCGGATCGCCACCTCGAACCCGGCGGTCGCGCGCCCGGACGTGCTCGCGACCAGCTCGGCGTCGTCGCCGGGCCGGCACATGGTCACCACCACCGCCTCGGTGAGCCCGTAGGCGGTCAGCACGGTCTCGAACCCCAGCTCGGCGCGCATCCGCCGGACCAGCGACGCGGGCACGGTCGCCGCGCCGGTGACGGCGAGCCGCAGCGACGAGGTGTCACCGCGGTCGGGCTCCTGGAGCAGTGACTGGAAGATCGTCGGCGCGCCGGGCAGCACGGAGATCCGCTCGCGTTCGATCACCCCGAGCGTGGTCCGCACGTCGAAGACCGCCTGGGGCACGATCGTGGCCCCGGTCAGCAGGCACACCACGATCCCGGCCTTGTAGCCGAAACTGTGGAAGAACGGGTTGATCACCAGGTACCGGTCGTCGGCGGTGACGCGGCCGCACTCCGCCCACGCGGCGGCCACGTCGACCACCTGCCGGTGCGCGGACAGCACGCCCTTCGAGCGGCCGGTGGTGCCGGAGGTGAACAGGATGTCGCTGACGTCGTCCGGCCGGACGGCGTCCGCGCGGACTTCGGCGTCGGCTACGGGCACCTGCTCGGCGAGCGCGAGGAACTCGTCCCAGCCGAGGGTGCCTTCGACCGGGCGGTGCGGTTGTTCGAGCGGGACGCGGACGACGGTGCCGAGGTCCGGCAGGGCGGCGCCGGTCGCCCGGATCGCGGCGTGCCGGTCGGCGCCGAGGAAGTCGGCCGCGACGACCAGCGCCTTGGCCCGGCTGCGGGCCAGCAGGTCCACGGTCTCGGCGGCGGTGAACCGGGTGTTGACCGGCACCAGCACCGCGCCCGCGTACAGCGCGCCCAGCGCCGACAGCACCCAGTGGCGGGTGTTCGGGAGGTTGATCGCGACCCGGTCACCGGGTCCGATCCCGCGGGCCAGGAACGCCCGGGCCACGGTCTGAACACGTTCCAGAAGCTGCCCGAAATCCAGCCGCACGCCGCCGTCGACCAGCGCCTCGGACGTGCCGAACTTCGCGGCGGCATCGCGGACGACGGCCGGGATCGTGGTCTGTCCCACCGCACCCTCCCCTGGACCGAGAAACTAGAACGTGTTCTCATTACCCTAGGTGGCCCGGAGGCCTGGCAGCAAGGAGGCGTGCGTTGGAGCTGACGCGGTTCCGCCGTGAGGTCGCGGACTGGCTGGCGGACAACCTGACCGGTGAGTTCGCGCGGCTGCGTGGGCTGGGCGGGCCGGGGCGCGAGCACGAGGCGTTCGAGCTGCGGCTGGCGTGGGAGCGGCACCTGGCGGCGGCGGGGTGGACGTGCGTGGGCTGGCCGGCCGAATTCGGCGGGCGCGGGTTGTCGCTGGAGGAGCAGGTGGCCTTCCACGAGGAGTACGCGGCCTCGGGGGCGCCGGCGCGGGTCAACCACATCGGGGAGCAGTTGCTGGGGCCGACGTTGATCGCGTTCGGCACGCCGGAGCAGCAGAGCCGGTTCCTGCCGAAGATCGTGGCGGTCGAGGAACTGTGGTGCCAGGGCTACTCCGAGCCCGGTGCCGGGTCGGATCTGGCGGCGGTGTCCACCTCGGCGGAGCTGCGGGACGGCCAGTGGGTGATCAACGGCCAGAAGATCTGGACGTCGCTGGCGCACGTCGCGGACTGGTGTTTCGTGCTGGCGCGCACCGAGCGGGGGTCTCAGCGGCATCGCGGCCTGTCCTACCTGCTGGTGCCGCTGGAACAGGACGGGGTGACGGTCCGCCCGATCCAGCAGCTGACCGGCACCTCGGAGTTCAACGAGGTCTTTTTCGACGACGCCCGCACCCCCGCGTCGATGGTGGTCGGCGAGCCGGGCGAGGGGTGGCGGATCGCGATGGCCACCCTCGGGTTCGAGCGCGGGGTGTCCACGCTGGGGCAGCAGATCGGGTTCCGCCGCGAACTCGACGGAATCGAGGCGGCGGCCAAACGCCTGGGCACCTGGGACGATCCGCTGCTGCGCGCCGATCTGGAGCGCGCGCGGATGGGCCTGCGGGTATTGCGGGCGCACGCGCTGCGGACGCTGGGTCAGGCCGCGGGGCCGGAGGTCGCGGTCGGCAAGCTGATGTGGGCGCAGTGGCATCGCCGCCTGGGCGAGCTGGTGGAGCCGGGGCTGGGCGCGCGGTCGCTGGTGGCCGAGGGCGAGCTGGACGAGTGGCAGCGGCTGTTCCTGTTCACCCGGGCCGACACGATCTACGGCGGCTCGGACGAGATCGAACGCAACATCATCGCCGAGCGGGTGCTCGGCCTGCCCAAGGAGGCCCGTTGATCCCCCACTACCCGCCCGGGCACGACCTGCTCGCCGGCAAAGTCGTGGTCGTGACCGCCGCCGCCGGCACCGGCATCGGCTCCGCGGTGGCGAAACGCTGCCTGGAAGAGGGCGCGAGCGTGGTGATCAGCGACTGGCACGAACGCCGCCTCGCGGAGAAGGCCACCGAGCTCGCGGAGCTGGGCAAGGTGCACGCGATCGCCTGCGACGTCACCGACGAGGAGCAGGTGCAGGCGCTGATCGCGGGTGCGGTGGGGCAGTTCGGCCGGATCGACGTGATGATCAACAACGCCGGGCTCGGTGGCACGAAGTCGGTGCTGGAGATGACCGATGAGGAATGGTCCCGGGTTCTCGACATCACGCTGACCGGCACGTTCCGCTGCACCCGGGCGGTGTTGCGGCAGTTCGTGGAGCAGGGCGGTGGTGGGGCGATCGTCAACAACGCCTCCGTGATCGGCTGGCGCGCCCAGGCCGGGCAGGCGCACTACGCCGCCGCGAAGGCCGGGGTGATGGCGTTGACCCGGTGTTCCGCCCTGGATGCCGCCGAACACGGGGTGCGGATCAACGCCGTCGCACCGAGCCTCGCGATGCACCCCTTCCTCGCCAAGGTCACCAGCGACGAGCTGCTGCACGAGCTGGAGCAACGAGAGGCGTTCGGCCGCGCCGCGCAGCCGTGGGAAGTCGCCAACGTGATGGTGTTCCTCGCCAGCGACTACGCCTCCTACCTGACCGGCGAGGTCGTGTCCGTGTCCAGCCAGCACCCCTAGGGAGCCGTTGTGCCTGAAGCATTTCTCCTCGACGCCGTGCGCACCCCCGTCGGACGGCGTGGTGGCGCGCTGTCCGGATGGCACTCCGCCGACCTGGGCGCGCACGTCATCCGCGCCGTGGTCGAGCGGACCGGGGTGGACCCGGTCGTGGTCGACGACGTGATCCTCGGCTGCACCGACACCCTCGGCCCGCAGTCCGGCAACATCGCGCGCACCGCGTGGCTGGCCGCCGGGTTCCCCGACCACGTGCCGGGGGTGACCGTGGACCGGCAGTGCGGGTCCAGCCAGCAGGCCGTGCACTTCGCCGCGCAGGCCGTGCTGTCCGGCACCCAGGACCTGGTGGTGGCCGGCGGGGTGCAGAACATGAGCCGCATCCCGATCAGCGCCGCGATGCTCGCCGGGCGGGAGTACGGCTTCGACGACCCGTTCTCCGGCTCGAAGGGCTGGCAGGAGCGCTACGGCAGTGTCGAGGTGTCGCAGTTCCGCAGCGCCGACATGATCGCCGAGCACTGGGACATCACGCGCGAAGCGATGGAGGCCTACGCGCTGCGCAGCCACCAGCGCGCCCTCGACGCCATCGACTCCGGACGGTTCGCCGCGGAAATCGTGCCCGTGGACGGCTTCGAGGTTGACGAGGGCCCGCGCCGCGACACCAGCCTGGAACGCATGCGGGGCTTGAAGCCGCTCAGCGACGGGTCGCGCCTGACCGCCGCGGTGGCGAGCCAGATCTCCGACGGCGCCAGCGCGGCCGTCCTCGCCTCGGAGAAGTTCGTGCGGGAGCACGGGCTCACGCCGCGGGCGCGCATCCACCACATCTCGGTGCGGGCGGCGGATCCGGTGTGGATGCTCACCGGCCCCATCCCCGCGACCGCGCACGCCCTGCGCAAGACGGGACTGACGGTGGACGACATCGACCTGTTCGAGGTCAACGAGGCCTTCGCCAGCGTGGTGCTGGCCTGGCTCGACGAGACCGGGGCGGATCCCGCGCGGGTGAACGTCAACGGCGGCGGGATCGCGCTGGGCCACCCGATCGGCGCCACCGGCACGAAGTTGCTCGCCACGCTGCTGCACGAGCTGGAACGGCGCGGTGGGCGCTACGGGTTGCAGACCATGTGCGAGGGCGGCGGCACCGCGAACGTGACGATCATCGAATGGCTCTGATCAGGCGGTGCCCAGGCGGTGGAGGATCTCCTCCGCCTGGGTGACCGTGACCTGCACGATCTCGGCCACCGTCGGCAGGTCGTCGATCATCCCGACCACCTGGCCGGACGCCAGCACACCCGCGTCGGTGCGGCCGTCGACCAGGCCGGCGCGCAGCAGCATCGGCGTGTTGGCCGCCATCAGGATCTGGCTCCACGTCATCTCGTTGCCGTGCTTCATCGCCAGCCCCTCGCGCACCATCGCGGGCAGCGACAGCCCGGTGATCCGCCGGAACCGCAACGCATTGCGGAGGGCTTGGATGGTGCCCCGGACCCGCCCGGTGTCTTCCAGCTTGTCGACCAGCTCAGTGCGCAACACGCGGTGCGGCAGCCCGTCGACGCGTTCGGTCACCACCGTCCCGGCCAGGCCCTGCGCGAGGTAGACGCGCTTGACCTCCTCGGGCACGGTGCTTTCCTTGCTGAGCAGGAACCGCGTGCCCATCGCCACCCCCGCGGCCCCGTAGGCGAGTGCGGCGGCCAGTCCGCGGCCGTCGAAGAACCCGCCCGCCGCGACCACGGGAATGTCCACGGCGTCGAGCACCGAGGGCAGCAGGAGGGTGGTGGCCACTCCCCCGGTGTGGCCGCCGCCCTCGCCGCCCTGCACGATCACCGCGTCCGCGCCCCAGGCGGCGACCTTCTCGGCGTGCCGCGCGGCTCCGACCGACGGGATCACCACGACGCCGTGGTCGCGGAGTTTGGCGATCATTTCCTTGCGCGGCGCCAGCGCGAAGGAGGCGACTTTCACGCCCTCGCGGATGAGCAGGTCGACCCGCTCGGGAGCATCAGCGGCGTCGGCGCGGAGGTTCACGCCGAAGGGCTGGCCGGTGCGGTGTTTGACGTCTGCGATCGCGGATTCGAGTTCGGGGTAGGTCATGGTGGCCGAGGCCAGGATGCCCAGCCCGCCGGCTTCGGCGGTCGCCGAGACCAGGCGGGGTCCGGCGACCCAGCCCATGCCGGTCTGCACCACCGGATGCCGCACCCCGACGAGCCGGGTCAGGGCGGTGTCCAGGGTCATGACGGCACTTCCTTGTCCCGCAAGCCCTTCGGATCGAGCACCTCGCGGATGAGCCGGAGCTCCTCCTCGGTGGGTTCGCGGCTGGTAGCCGCGCTGGAGAGATCGATCTCGAAGGAGGTGGCAGCGGTGATCTCCTCGGGCGTGACACCGGGGTGCAGCGAGACGGCGCGCATCGAGCGATCCGGGGTGGCGAAATCGAACACGCCCAGGTTGGTCACCACGCGGTGCACGTCGTGGTACTTCAGTCCGGCTTTGGCGGCGTTGTCGTAGCCCACGCCCGACACGATGTCCACGCTCTCGACGAACACCCGGGGGCTGTGCCGCGGGACCCAGTAGCTGGTGCGGTGGTTGGCCGTGTTGCCCGGCGCGCCCCGCACGCCGAGGAGCTGCTTCGCCGGGCGGGTGTGGTCGCCGATGGCGGAGATGTTCTGGTTGCCGAACTTGTCGATCTGGTTGGCGCCCATCACCACGTGACGCCGCCCGTGCGGGACGATGGTGTCCAGCATCTTGCGGAACGGCTGCCAGCCTTCCACGTTCCCGTCGGCGTCGATCAGGTAGGCCTCGCCGTCGGAGAGCAGCAGGTCGGGTTCGAAGGTCAGGCGGGCGAGTTTCGCGCCCAGCGAAGGGATGTAGCCCATGGGGCTGGCCACGATTTCGCCGTCGCCACGGAAGAGTTCGGCCACCGCCACCACGGCGATCTCGGCCCGGGTCGCGCTCATGCCGCCGCCTCGAATCGATCCACTTCGGACAGGTACTGCCGTTCGTCGCCGGACAGGAACCGGTCGACGAACCCCGGCCAGGCGTCCAGGTCCTTGGCGCAGGCCACGTAGTGCTTCTGGAACCGTTCATCCCGGCCGTAGTCGGGCACCGCGGTGGTGAAGTGCGCGCCCCGCGGGGCTTCCACCACACCGTCCACCGAGCCGCGGTTCAGCAACAGCGACTGCACCGGCCCAGCCAGCTCCGCGGTGTCCACCACCTTTTCCACCGAGACGAAGCGTTTCTTCGCCGCCAGGCAGAACAGATCGTCGAAGTAGGGGTCCGGGCCGAGGTACTGGGCGTTGCCGCGGGCGTCGGCGCGGTTGAGGTGCACCAGCGCCACATCCAGGTCCTGCGCGGGCACCGCCACCAGCTCTTCGCCGTCGGCGTAGGGCGACCGCACCGTGCGCAACTCCGGGTTCACCCGCATCACGTCGGAGCCCAGCCCGGCCCGCAGTGGCAGGAACGGCAATCGTTGCGCGGCTGCGGACAGGGCGGCGGCGAACATGCCCTCGTCGTATTCGGTCACCTCGATCGCCCCGGTCTCGCGGGCACGGCCGAACCACGGGTCGAACGGGATCGAGTCCAGCGTGACGAACCCGAACACCACCCGCCTGACTTTCCCGGCCGCACACAACAGGCCCACATCCGGGCCGCCGTAGGACACCACGGTCAGGTCCTTCACGGGAGTGCGCAGCAGAGCACGGACCAGGGCCATCGGCTTGCGGCGCGAGCCCCAGCCGCCGATGCCGATGGTCATGCCGTCGCGAACCTCCGCCGCGACCTCGTCGGCGGTCATGCGCTTATCGGCCATTCAGGAACTCCTCACGGGCCTCGTCCGACGCACCGAGCAGGTTCAGCTCGAAGGTGAACCCCTGCTCGAACCGGTAGCTGCGGTGCACGTGCTGGGTGTCGATGCCGTTCAACGCCTCCTTCGCCGCCCGGATCACCCGGGGGTCCTTGGCCGCGATGTCCCGCGCCACCGCCAGCGCCGCCTCGTCCAGCTGCTCGCGCGGCACCACCTGGTACACCGAGCCGTGCCGGTGCAGCTCGGCCGCGGTGATCGTGCGCGCCGTGAAGTAGAGGGTGCGCATCAGGTGCTGCGGCACCAGCCGGGCCAGGTGGGTCGCCGCGCCCAGAGCGCCCCGCTCCACCTCCGGTACCCCGAACGTGGCGTCCTCCGAGGCGATCACCACGTCCGCGTTGCCGACCAGGCCGATCCCGCCGCCCAGGCAGAACCCGTGCACCGCCGCCACCACCGGCACCGCGCAGTCGTACACCGCACCGAACGCCGCGTAGCAGCCCTTGTTCGCCCCCACGAGTGCTTCGTAGCCCGCGGTGCGCTGGATCTCCTTGATGTCGACCCCGGCGTTGAACCCCCGGCCCTCCGCGCGCAGCACCACCGTGTGCACGTCCGGATCCTCTCCGGCGCCCCGCACGGCGGCGGCCAGGTCGAACCAGCCCTGCACCGGCAGCGCGTTCACGGGCGGGAAATCCACGGTGACGATCTCGACGTGACCGTCCCGTTTGGTCAGAACCGGCATCAGCTCGCTCCGTACACGGGTTCGGGCGCGGGCGCCTCGGCGATCAGTTTCTCCACCACCGGCCCGAGTTCCCCCGGTTCCCAGCGGCTGCCCTTGTCCACCGACGGGCCGTGCCGCCACGCCTGCGCCAGCGACACCTTGCCACCCTCGACCTCGAACACCCGGCCCGTCACCGCGCCGGACTCCGCACTACCGAGCCACACCACCAGCGGCGAGATGTTCTCCGGCGCCATCGCATCGAACCCCTCATCGGGGCGGGCCATCGTCTCCGCGAACACCTCCTCGGTCATGCGGGTGCGTGCCGAGGGGGCGATCGCATTCACCGTCACGCCGTACCGCTGGAGCTCCGCCGCCGCGACCACCGTGAGCCCGGCGATCCCCGCCTTCGCGGCCGAATAGTTGGACTGCCCCACACTGCCCAGCAGGCCCGCGCCGGAACTGGTGTTGACCACCCGCGCGCTCGGCATCCGCCCGGCCTTCGCCTCCGCGCGCCAGTACTCCGCCGCATGCCGCAGCGGGGCGAAGTGGCCCTTGAGGTGGACTCGGATCACCGCGTCCCACTCGTCCTCGCCGAGGTTGACCAGCATCCGGTCCCGCACGAACCCCGCGTTGTTGACCAGCACGTCCAGCCGGCCGAACCGCTCCACCGCGGTGCCGATCAACGCCCGCGCCCCGGCCCAGTCGGCGACGTCGTCGGTGTTCGCCACGGCCTGGCCGCCCAGCGCCTCGATTTCGGCCACCACCCGGGCGGCCGGACCGTCCCCGGTCGCGGAACCATCGAGGGCCACGCCGACGTCGTTGACCACCACCCGCGCGCCCTCGGCCGCGAACGCCAGCGCGTGCGCCCGCCCGATGCCGCGCCCGGCGCCGGTCACCACGACCACGCGGTCCTGGCACAACCCCGTCATGAACCCTCCCTGTTGACATCCGCGGCCGCCTGGAACGCGGGCGCCTCACCACCGCCGTGCACCTGCAACGTCGCCCCCGACACGTAGGAAGCCAGCGGGGAAGCCAGAAACGCCGCGCACTGCCCGATCTCCTCCGGCTCGGCCAGCCGTCCCAGCGGCACCGTCTTCCCGACCGCCGCCACGTCGCTGCCGTAGTGCAGGTGTGACTGCTCGGTGCGCACCATCCCGACGTCGAGCGCGTTGACCCGCACCTTCGGCGCCCACTCCACCGCCAGGCTCGCCGTCAGGTTGTCCAGCCCCGCCTTCGCCGCGCCGTACGCGGCCGTTCCCGGCGAGGGGCGGGTCGCGGACACGCTGGAGATCATCACGATCGACCCGCCACCGTCCTGGCGCTGCATGACCGCGTTCGCCTGCTGCGCCACCAGCAGCGGGGCCAGCAGGTTCAGCTGCACGATCTTGTCGTGGAACCGCGGCGACGCCTCGGCAGCGGAGGCGAACGGACTTCCACCCGCGTTGTTCACCACCACGTCCAGGCGACCGTGCTCGGCCACGATCCGGGCGATCAGCGCCTCGACCTGCTCCGGCTCCCGCACATCGCAGGCGACGAACTGCCCCACCGGCGCCTCCGGCTCGCGCCTGGCGCAAGTCACCACCCGTGCGCCCTGCGCCGTGAAGACCTGGCTGATGCCCCGGCCCACGCCACGCACGCCCCCGGTCACCAGAACCACGGCGCCGGCCAAACCCAGATCGGTCTCCACGGACCCAAAACTAGAACATGTTCTCATCATGGACAAGCTTGGTGAGCCGAGACTGGGTCACACGGCGTGAGAACCGGTTTCGATCCGGGTGCGGATCGCCCAGGCGGCGGCCGGGATCGTGCCCAGCCCGGCGGCGAGGAACACCGCGGCGAGCACGAACCAGCCGGGCCGGCCCCAGGTGCCGACCAGCAGCGTCATCAGCGCGGGGCTGAGCATCTGCGCGGCCGCCTGGGCGGTGGCGGCGAGGCCCTGGTAGCGGCCGGTCGCGCCGGGCGGGGTGAGGTCGAGCGTGAGCGCCCACTTCGCGGCGATGAACCACAGCTCGCCGGCCAGGTGGGCGGCCGTGGCGAGCAGCACCAGCCCGGCAGCCAGGGCACCGCCACCCCCGCCGGTCGCCGCGGACAGCAGGCAGGCCAGCGCCAGCGCGCCGCCCGACCACGCCGCCCGCGCGGCGCCGTGCCGGGCACCGGTGCAGCCGCGGCTCGCCACGACCTGCAGGAGCGCCACGCCGAGCGAGTTGACGATCACGACCACGCCGGCGAGCCCGGCAGGCAGGTGCGTGTTCCGGACCAGCCACAGCGGGAGCGCGGTCGAGACCAGGCCCCAGCACAGGGACAGCAGGCCGGTCGTGGAGACCACCGCGAGGAACGCGGGATCGGCGAACAGGGTGCGCGGCTTGCTCGCGCGTGCGACCGGCCGCACCGCGGGCACCCGGGTGAGCAGGGCGGCGTAGATCAGCGAGGTGACCGCGTCGACGGTGATCAGGACGTGGAACGCGGCCGGGCTGCCCAGCGTCAGGCAGGCGGCCCCGGCCGCGGCGCCGACGGTGTAGCCGAGGTGGCTGGCGACGCGCTGCCGGGCCAGGTGCGCCACCCGGGTCGCCTCGTCGGCCAGCTGCGCGACGTAGGCGGTGCGGACACCGGCGGTGGCGCGTTCGGCCGTGGTGTTGACCACCGCGACGGCCAGGAACACCGCGACGTGCTGGGCGAACACGAACGCGGCCATCGACACGCCCTCGATCGCGATCAGGGCGATCAGCAGCTCCAGCGCCCCGATCCGGTCCGCGAGCGCGCCGACCGGAGTCGCCGCGAGCAGGCCCGCGCCGCCGGCGAGCATCAGCCCGAGGCCGACGACCGGGGCGGGCAGCCCGGCGACGGTCGTGAAGTAGACCGCCCACGTCGTGTACCAGGCGCCGCCGCCCGCGGTGGTGACCAGCACGCCGAGGGCCAGCACCCGGAACGGGCCGGGCGGCGGGATCTGCTCCTGCCAGTAGCGTCGTAGCATCACATAGACCTATCACGTATCCGTGAAACGTGAAAGTCGATGGTAGGCTGTGGGGGTGACCTCCCTCGGATGGACGAGCGCGGAACAGCCGGTGGTGGCGACGGTGACCGGGCTGGCGCGCGAGCTGGCGGACCCGATCCGGCTGACCGTGCTGCAGCTGCTCGCGCACGAGGGGCCGCACGGCATGACCCAGCTGGCGGACATCCTCGGCGTGACGCCGGCGCGGCTGGGCAACCACCTGGCGAAGCTGCGCCAGGCCGGGCTGGTGGTCACCTCGCAGAGCGGGCGGCACGTCACGTACCGCCTGAAGGACCCGTCGATCACCGCGGTGCTGGACGCGCTGGCCGACTACGCGGGCGGTGCGCTCCCCGTGCCCGGCCCGGCGGCGCCGCCGGAGCGGCTGTGCTACGACCACGCGGCGGGGCGGCTCGGGGTGGCCGTGCTGGACCACCTGCTGGCCGCGGACGCGCTGCGCCGCCGGGCCGACACCGACGAGCTGGAGCTGGGCCCGCGGGCGGCGCAGGTGCTGGACCGCCTGGGGATCGACGCGGCCGAGCTGGCCGGAAGCCGCCGCAAGACGGCGACGAGCTGCCTGGACCGGACGCTGCGCCGGCCGCACCTGGGCGGCGCGCTGGGGGAGGCGATCCTGGCGCGGCTCCGCGCGGAGAAGCTGGTGGAGATCGACCAGGACGGCCGGACGCTCACCCTCCGCCCCGGCGCCCCCGAGCGGCTGGCCGGGCTGCTCCCGGGCCTGACCTTGGAGCGGTGAGGCCGCCGGTCCACACGGACAGGTCCGCCTCCCGGCTCCCGCGGGGCGGCACCGGAATACTGGACCCAGACCCGGGGTTGACCGGGTGCGAGCCGGACTACTCGGTGAGAGGTGATGCGAGATGCGGACGTTCGTGCTGGCCGGCGGGTGCTTCTGGTGCCTGGACGCGGTCTACCGGACGCTGCGCGGGGTGCAGGACGTGGTGTCCGGCTACACCGGTGGCGAGACGGCACAGCCGACGTACGAGCAGGTGTGCACCGGGCGCACCGGGCACGCGGAGGCGGTCGCGGTGACGTTCGACGAGACGGTCATCCCGGCCGAGGCCATCCTCGACGTCTTCTTCACCCTGCACGACCCGCGGCAGCTCAACCGCCAGGGCGCCGACGTCGGCACGCAGTACCGCTCGGCGATGTTCCCCGCCGACGACCAGCAGCGCGCCGAGTTCGAGGCCGCGATCAAGCGCGCCGGCGACTGGTGGGACGGCGAGATCGTCACGACGCTGGAGCCGCTGGGCGAGTTCCACCGGGCCGAGGAGTACCACCAGGACTTCTTCGCGAAGAACCCCGGCCAGGGCTACTGCCTCGCGGTCGCGCTGCCGAAGGTGAACAAGGTGCGCCAGTCCTTCGCGCAGTACGTGATCTGACCTCAGCGCTCGACGAACGCGGCGAGCTTGGCCAGCGCCATCCGGGTCCCGGTCTCGTTGTCCGCGGGGGCGACCGAGGCCGGGATCCCGTCGTGCCGGATCACGACCTCGGTGCCGCCGTCGGCGTCGGCCAAGGTGGTCGTCATCGTCATCGCGCCCCGGGACGCCGGGTCGGGGCTCTCGAACTCGATGACCTCGACCACGCGCCGCCCGGGTTCGAGCGCGGCGAAGTGGCCGGTGTAGGTGTCGGTGCGGGCGCCGGACTTGCCTTGGCGGCCGGGGTCGTCGTAGATCAGCGAGACCCGGAACCGCCCGCCTTCCCGCGGCTCGAACTCGTGCACCCGAGCGGTCATCCCGTCCGGGACCCGCCAGGTGGCGATCGCCGCGGCGTCGACCAGGGCACGGTAGACCTCGGCGCGCGGTGCACGCACGAAGCCGGAAACGCTCGTCGATGTCACGGCAACACCTTGGCGCGACGGCCCGCTGGTGTCCAGCCGCTGCCCGCGTTCGCCCCGGTGCGCGACCCGCTGCCGCGGAGGGCACCGCACCTAGCGGCCGGCGAAGGCGGCCTTGCGCCGCTCGAGGAACGACCGGTTGCCTTCCTTCCGTCGGCCGTGGCGAACAGGCGCGTGACTGGTCGATGGCGGCGGCGACTTCCTGGACGAGACCGAGGCGGTGGGTCTCGGCGGCGTCGAACTCGTCGCCGGTGAGCATCCAGCGCATGGCGTTGCCCCAGCCAGTTTCGCGGGAAAACGCAGGGTTGCGCCGCCGAACGGGTAGATGCCGCGGCGGACCTCGAGCTGGGATAAGCGGGCGTCGCGGCTCGCGACCCGGATGCCGGCGGCAAGGAGCAGCTCGATGCCGAGCGTGAGCACCCACCCCTGCGCAGCGACCGCCGGGGTGGTCGAGTTCCCGTCCAGGCGCCACGGATCGCGGCCGCCGTCCGGGGAGAGCCCGGTGCCCGCCTGGATCGCCCGGCCAACGTCGGCCAGGTCCAGCCCGGCGGTGAAGTGCTCGCCGCGCGCGAACAGCACACCACAGCGCAGGCCATCGTCCGACTCGAGCAGGGCGTAGGCACGGGAGGGGTCATGCAGCATCGCGAGGTCGAACGCGCCGTGGCCGGCGACCACAGCCACCGGCGCCAGGCCGCGCACCTTGTCGAGGGCCCGCAGCCACGCGTCGATGCCGCCGCCGAGCCCGCCGTCGGCGGGGTACTGGTGCACAGTTTCGTGGGCGACGTCGCCGGCCGTGACCAGCCCGAGGTCGGGCACGTGCAGCACGGTGGAGTCGCTGTGACCGGCCTCGACCGGGATGAGCGGATGTCCTTCCAGCACCAGAGCTTCGGAGGGCGCGGCTGGGCGATCACCCGGTAATCGGGTATCTGGCCGACCACAGCTGCGGCTCTCCCGTGGGGAGCGTGCCGGTGGTGGGAATGGGCTCGGACACGAAAAGTGGATCGACCTGCTCGCGGATCCTTGACGCGCGCGTAGGTGTTGACCCGCGGTGCGGGCGGGCGGACGATGGCCTCTCCCGAGTCTGTGAAGGAGCGGGACATGACTTTCGTTCAGGTCATCGAGTACAAGACCACGCAGCCGGAACGCATGAGCGACATGCTGGACCGCTGGCTGGCCGAGACGCAGGGCAAGCGGACGGCCACCCACGCGGTCCTGATGAGCGACCGGGAACACCCGGGCACCTACATGGAGTTCGTCGAGTTCCCGTCCTATGAGGACGCCATGCGCAACTCGTCGCTGCCGGAGACCGACCGGTTCGCGAAGGAGATGATGCAGCTGTGTGAGGGCGAACCGGTGTTCCACAACCTGGACGTGGTACGGGACGAACGCCTCTGACCGACCGGTGCGCGAACCGTCCTACGCGGACCGCCAACGCCAGCCCGCCCGGCGCAGCGTCTCCGCGCGGGCCAGCACGCTCTCCATCCGCGCCGCGGCCTCGGCCTCGTCCCAGTAGCGGTCGGCGGCCGTCGTCTGGGCGTCGTGCTTGCGGTAGAGCACGCTGGGCTCCGCGATGAACTCCCCCGGCGCCACCGCCTCGGCCGCCAGCAGCAGCCCGACGGTCTCCGCACCGGTCAGCGCCGGCCACCCGCCCAGGGCGCGGACCAGGTCCGTGTGCGCGGCGAACGTGTTGGCCTGCACGGACAACCGGTCGCCGGCCTGTTCGGCGTAGAACCGGCCGGGCGCCACCGGTCCGGCGGGCGGGTCGTAGGGGCCGGGCCGCGTCGAACCGTCCGGCAGCAGGTCGACACACGCCGACGTGCACCACGCCACCCGGCCCAGCGCCTCGATGTCGCGGGCCAGGGCGCCGGGCAGCAGGACGTCGTCGGCGTCCAGGGTGCGCACCACCGAGCCGGTCGCGCGCGCGAGCGCCATCGTCCGGGCCACCGCCGCACGACCGGGCAACCCGGACCCGGGCAGCACCCGGTCGTCGGGCGGCAGGGCGTCGAGCACGCCGCTGTCGCCGTCCTCCTGCAGGCACCACTCCCACTCCCAGCCGGACGGGAGCACCTGGTCCCGCAGCGAGGCGTAGGCCTGCCGCAGGAAGTGGTGCCCCCCGCGGTGGACGGCCGTGATCACGCTGACCTTCGGCAACGAATCCCCCAGATCGAGACGATGTCCGCCCATCAAACCAGGTCCCGGCCGGCGCGTCGGCTACCCGGCCGTCCCGCTCGGGGTCAACGCACGTCAGGGCGCCCCCCGGTCGTCGGCGCGCCCCTCGCGGGAACCGGCAACTTCTCCGGCGACATCCCGACGCTGACGCTGCGCACCGACGACATCATCTGCGACGCCGAGGCGGCGTCCGGCCCGCCCGGCTACCTGTGGCAGCCGCGACGGCCCCTGGCCCCGGCGAACGCCAGAACCTCACGGTGCATGCGAGAAATACCCGTCAGCTTCGGCCGATCACACATGGTCGGCCAGGAAGTCGGTCATCTCTTGGACCACGGCCGAGACGGAGGAGCGGCACGCCTCCGTCGTGAGAAAGGCGTGCGACAAGCCGTCCGCAACGGTGAACTGGTGCTCTATCGAAGCATCCTTCAGGCGGGCCGCCAGAAGTTCCGATTGCGGCCGGTACACGGAATCGTCGGAACCGACGACGAGGTAGGTCGGCGGCAGGACGTGCGCCGAACGAATCGGGCTGACCCGGGGATCTCGCAGCCTCTCGGTGGTCACGTCGACATAGGAGGCCAGACGGGTGGCGGCGCGATCATCCGCGGCACTCCCGATCAGGTATTCGAGGTCGAACACACCGTATGCGAACGCCGCGGCGGATATTCTCAGGTCACTCCGAGCCGACGCGAGTTGCGCGGCAACGGCGGCACCAAGATTGGCACCCGCCGAATCGCCGGCGATGACGAGGCGTCGAGGGTCTGCGTGGTAACTCGATGCGACCTGCGCGACCCAGTGCACAGCGTACGTACAGTCCTCGAAAGCCGCCGGAAAGGGATACTGTGGACACAGCCGGTAGTCCACTCCAGCGACCAGGAATCCCGCTTGCGCGAAACGAAGGGTGACGTTCCGGTAGTCCCGCGAGCAACCACTGCTGAACCCACCACCGTGGAGGTACAACAGGACGGGGTGCGGTCCGCGCCCGGCGGGCTCGATGACCTCACCGGTGACTTTGACGCCGTCGACCTCGCGGATCAGCGTATTCTCCCGTATTGCGTCGAGGCCGGGGATTGATTCAGCAGTGGTGACAGCCTGCGGAGCGGGAGCGAGCATGGCGACCTCCGGGCGAGACACGTCATCCTACGGGCCGTTTCATCTGCTGGACCAGCGGCCTCAACCAGTAGAATTTAGACGTGCACATGCGTCGTCGCAACCCGCGCTCCAGCGGGCGCCGCGCAGTCGGAGCTCAGTGTCACAGGTCCATCACAGCGGCGGTCGGCGGCCAGGGCTCCCGTCCCTCGCCACTCGTCGGCTCACTTCGGTTCGATCAGATGATCGAGCAGCTCGGACACCCCGCACTGAGGCGACGTGGCGACCAGTTCGAGTGCGCGCGAGAAACTGACGCCGAGTCGAACCGCGAGGTCGGTACCGACGAGCTGGGAGTTGTAGCGGATCCCCGGCGACAGCGACCCGTCCGGGTTCATGTTCACGTTGAAGTTGAGCCCACTGGTCGCCGCGAACCGTCTTCCGTCACCAGTGAGCGACCACGCGCTCAGCGGAAACGGACGAACCCGGAAAGTAGGATCATCCGCCGGAGGCGGCATCGCCTGCCGCCCGTCTTGGTGCGCCTTCATGACGTTGACGGTCACGTCGAAGATGGTGGCCTGGTCCGCTCCCAGGGAACGCTCGACCAAGCCGAGCGGGACCTGAAGGTGCGAAGCTCTGGCCACTTCGCGGCGAGCGAGCCCCACCGCCTCGCCCACTGTCGCTCCGGCCCGCAACTCGCAAGGCAGGGTCACGTAGTTGAACACCGGCCCGACAAGGGGCAGCAGTTCGGGCCGCGCTCGGTTCGCCGAGACGAATCCGATCAGGATCGCGCCGCCGAGATACGGGTAAAGGGTCGCCGACACCGCGGTAAGAACCGACGAGGCGAGAATCCAATCGCTGCCACTGAACGCCCGATAGAGCTGAGAAACCGCGTCCGGCCGGACCGCGGGAGCCGGCTGTGGCACCATCTCGAAGCCGTCGTCGGCCCAGTTCGGCAAGCGTTGCTGCTTGACGCCGCAGGACCGAAGCGCCTCGAAGTACCGTTCGTCGAAGTCGTCCGCCGAAAGGGCGCGTTCCCAGCTGGCGTAGTCGCCGAACTGAATCTCCATGGGCGGCAGCGTTGCGTCGCAGGCCGCGGTCAGGCTTCTGCAGATCCGTTCGAAGTCCCGCGCCACGATGGCGGTGGACCACGCGTCGGCCAGCACGTGGTGCAGGGTCAGCACCACGACATGCCGTCGCTCCGCGAGCTTCACGACACCCGCCCTCCACGGCGAGCCGGCCGACAGGGAAAACCCGGCCTGCCAGTGTGGCGCGGCGAGGTGCAGCAGCTCGTCCCACGGCGAACCGGATCGCGACAGGTCTGCAGACCAGAAGGTGACGTCAGCAGCGTTGCGCACCACCTGGCACACCTGATCGTCGCGAGCGGCGAAAGATGTTCGCAGTATCTCGTGCCGATCGGCGAGAAGATGAAGTGTGCGTACGAGCACATCCGGATCGGCACAACCGGTCACCTCGATGATCAGGGGAAGGTTGTGGCTGGACTGGATGGACCGGTGCGCCCGGTACCAGGACTCCTGCAGGTACGACGCCGGACAACGGATTTCCGGATCGTCGGTCATCGAAACCCCCGGGTCGGAGTTCGTGTGCGTCGAGAGATTCGCCGTCACTGCGAGCAGGCGAGCTCGTCGAGGCAAGTCAGAAGCCTTCGTCCGGCCGCGCGTGCGACGTCATCCGGGATCGCCGCTGTGTTCACGATCAGCGATACGCCGAGTCCCCCGCCGGCGGGGAAGTCGAACTGGAAGTTCAACGCGCCCATCAGGCCCGCTCCGTTGGGGAGCCGGATTCGTCGGCCGTCCATTCTGAGAGTCAGCTCGTCGAACAGGACCGATACCTCGCCGACGTTGCCCGATGGATGACGTTGGTAGTCCCTGCAGTTGACGGTCACGTCGACAAGGTGGTGGTTGACGTCCGTCAGCCTTTCGTTGCTCAGTGAATGGATGGCACTGAGCGTGATCTGCCGGTCATAAGCTTCCGATACTTCACGGTCGAAGCGGCCGATGAGTTCGCTCCATGTCAGGTCCGGCGCGGTCGCCAGTCTCAGGGGCAGCGTGTCCTCGATTTCCCCGACAGTTCGGCGCAGCTCCGGCAGGTGCCTGTTCGCGGTCACGAAGCCGACGCGCAGGGAGTCGCGCGCGAGTTCGGTCACCGACCTGACGGTGGCAGCACCCAGCAGACGCGGTAGCGTCGTGCCCCGGTTCCGCGCCTGTCCGCCCAGCTTTCCCGCGACCCGGCTGTCGATGTCGGCTACCGAGAAGACCTGGAACATCCCGCCGGTGACACGGTGGCTGTCGTCGAGCCGCAGGCCGTCCTGATCCAACGCGAGCCGGCGGTACCAGCGTTCGACATCGCGTGCGACCGTGGTCTCCCTCTCCCACACGGCGTAGTCCGCCGGCTGGATTTCGACCGGTGCGAGACGGGCCGGGCGGTTCTCGGCACGCGATCGGTAAAGCTCGGTGAGGTCGTGAATCAGCAACCCGCGCGACCACCCGTCGCACACCGCGTGATGCAACGCGATCACGACGTATTCGCGTGCCTTCGTGTCGTGGTACAGCGCGATCCGGACGAGGGGGCCACCATCGAGGCGGAAAGGTTCGAGAACTGCCCGCGACAGCGTTTCGTCTCGCTCGCCCTCGATCGGGTGCTCGACGAAATCCAGTCGCGGCGTGCGCGATTCGTCGACTACCTGGACCACCGCGCGTTCCTGCCGGCGAAAACTGGTCCGCAGGGCCTCGTGCCGATGACCAAGACATCGGACAGCGTCGTCGAGCGCCGCCCTGTTGAGCACCTCCCGCGCTTCGAGCACGATCCCGTTGTTGAAATCGGACCACCCGCCGTTGGTCGTCCGGAAGTACCACTCCTGCCGGAACGTGGCGGGGAAGCAGAATCCGGGAGATGCCTCTGTGCGCATGGTTCAGGACTCGCTCGCGGGTTCGTTCCCGAGCGCCGGCGAGGTCGGCCCGGCATCCCGGACTCGCCGCCGCACCGGTCTGATCCGGCCGGCGCCGGCGTTCTCGATCAACGGCGCTTTCTCGACCATGGCCGTGAAATCGTGGACGTTCGCCGCATCGAACACGTCTCGTTGCGTGATGCGCCGGTGCAGGTCGGTGCGGATCCGGCTGACCAGTTCGATGGCCGCCAGAGAGCCGCCGCCGAGATCGGTGAAGCCGGCGCGGTCGTCGGCGACCTGGTCTCCGAGGGCCACCTGCCAGAGCGCGCGCACCCGTCCGGCGAGGTCTGCCTGCTCCGTTGCAGCGCCGGCAGCCACCGATGCGGCGAGGCTGTCCCTCAACTTCGCTTTGACGATCTTGCCCATGGGGTTTCGCGGGAACTCCTCGACCACCACGATGTGGCGCGGCGTCTTGGGGTGGCCGAGCCTGTCTCGCACGTGTTCGCGCAGGGCGCTGAGCGATACGTCACCACTCGTGCGGACAGCGGCGGCGACGAGCTCGCCGAGCAGGGGATGGGGAATCCCGACGACAGCAACCTCGGAGATCCCGTCGAACTCGATGATCACCTTCTCCAGCTCGATCGTGGAGATGTTCATCCCGCCGGAAATGATCAGGTCGGCGCTGCGGTCCACGAGGTACAGGTAGCCGTCCTCGTCGACGTGCCCGATGTCACCGGTACGCACCCACCCGTCTCGCTTGAAGACATCCGTGGCACCTGCCGGAGGATCGAGGTATCTCCGCTGAGGTGCCCCTGGGGACCGGAGTTCGATGAACCCGTCGACCCCGGCAGGCTGCTCGGCCCCGTCGGCGTCGGTGATCCGCACCTGGCCGGTCGTCCGGCTGCGGCCGACGGAGTCGGGATGGCTGACGTCGTACCTGGTCCTGATCCGGGCAGGCCAGGACTCGGTGGTCGTGTACATGTTGGCTATCTCGGCACCGTGGAACACGTCCTGCAACTGACGCAATGTCGCCGGAGCGATGGGGGCGCTCATCGTGCGCACTGCTCGCACCGAGGAGAAGTCGAACTCGTGGGTCCGCGAGTAGTCGATCAGTGACAGGGCCAGTGTCGGAACTATTACGACATCGGTCGCTCCGTACTCCGCGATCGCGGACAGGAACGTTTCGTCGTCGAATTCCGGCATCGCGACGACCCGGTGCGGCCTCGCATCCAACGGTTGCAGCAGGAGCCCCTGCCCGGCGAGAGCCCCCGGCGGCAGGGCGTGGATCACTGTTTTGCACTCGCTGGTGTTCGCTGTTTCCGCATGCGTGAAAAGCAAGTTCTCGTGCGTGGCGACGATGCCCTTCGGAGCGCCGGTCGTGCCCGAGCTGAAGATTATTTCGGCGTCGTCGGCGGGGCCGACTTCGATCGCCGGCCCATCGCTCATCGTGGCCGGCGGCACACCACCGAAGCTCAGAATCCGCTCCGCCTCGATCCCGTCGGCGCGCTCGGTGACGACCGCGGCCGCATTCGACGATTTCACAACCGCGTTGAGGTGCCGTCGGCCGAGCTTTTCGATCACCGGGACAGCGACGGCGCCCGCTTTTTGAACAGCTACGTACGCTGTCGCGTATCCGATCCAGTCGGACGGACTGCAGGGCAGGACGACTCGGTCACCGCGCCTGATGCCGTGACTCACGAGGTGTTGTGCCGCCGAGCGGGATCTCTGATCCCATTCGGCGAACGTCAACGATCCCTGACCGGGGACCAGGAGGGCGATCTCGTCCGGACGATCTGCCGCGCGTGCTGCCAGCCGGGCCGGCACGGTCTTCGGTCCAGGCGCGAATTGTTCCGTGTGGCGGTACATTGTTTTCCTGTTCCAGGAAGATGTGTCCCAACAGGGCTGGGTCACCAAGCTAGCGAGGCCGGGTGGGCCTCGGTCATCCGTACCGCGCACGGTCTTGTCCGCTACGCGCATTCAGGCAGTTCAGTCACGTACTCCGGGCCCCGCGAGGGCGTCCGGCCACCTGTGGCAGAACCGCCACGGCAACTACGACTTCAACTTCGGCGTCTACTCCGACGACGCGAGCGGACAGTGGCTCAACGGGGTGTACCTCCTCTGACCGCGGCCGCTCCGGGGCCCGGCGTGCACATCGCCCACGCTGGGGCCAGGAGTGTTCCCTCCTGTCCGGGGGTTGTGAGCGCTGCGGTGGCCTCGCGGCTTTCCCGGGCCAACGCCGCGGGTGTGGTTCCGGCCAAGGCCGCGATGTCGCGGTGCAGGTGGGACTGGTCGGTGTAGCCGCTCTCGGCCGCGACCTGGGCCGGGTCCTGGCCCTCGGCGAGGCGGTGGGCGGCGTGGTCGAAGCGGACCAGTTTCGCGGCGCGTTTCGGTGGCAGGCCGATCTGCGCGTGGAACCGGGACCACAAGCGTTTGCGGCTCCACCCGAGCTCGGCCGCCAGCCGGTCGACCCGGACCTGACCGCGGCCGGCCACCATCCGCCGCCACGCCCAGGCGACCTCCGGCTCGACCGGCGCCCCGGCCTCGTGCCGGCGCGCCAGCCAGCCGCCGATCACCGCGAAGCGGTCCTGCCACGCCGCGGTGGCGCTGAGCCGCTCACCGAGCCGGGCGGCGTCCCGGCCCCACAGGTCGTCCAGGGCGACGATCCCGCCCGCCAGATCCGCCGGGTCGAAGCCCAGGACGGCGCGGGCGGCCAACGGGGACAGCCGGACGTGCACGCACTCGATGTTCGCGCCCCGCACCCACACCGCGCCGCCGAAACCGAGACCGACGGCCAGGCTCCCTCGGCGCCGGACGCCCGTCGCGTCGTCCACGATGACCGGTTCGGCGCCGAAGTCCACGCTTAGGGTCACCACCGCGTGCGGCACCAGCCGGTGCTCGGCGCCACTCGCGCCGCGCCGGAAACCGGCGATGGTGACACCGGCGACGACGCCGGGCCGCGCCGGGCGCGTGACCTCCCACACCGCCGCATCGTCACCTCGCCCCACGTGCCCATCCTAGGGCGTGTCTGGCAATGCCTTTGTCCAGGTGATGGTGTCGTGGATGAGGATGGCGGCGCGGTAGAGGGTGGCGAGTTCGTCGTAGCGGGTGGCGGTGCCGCGCCATTGTTTGAGCTGGTCGAAGCTGCGTTCGATGACGTTGCGGCCGCGGTAGTCCTGGGCGTCGAAGACGGGCACCGCGTCCGCCGCGGGACCCGCGGCGGACGCGGTGCCCGATCTGGTCGGCGGGTTCCGGTATGACGGCGCGGATTCCGCGGCGGCGCAGGTGGTTGCCGATGGCGCGGGAGGGGTAGGCCTTGTCGCCGCGCACTCGGTCGGGCCGGGTGCGGGGGCGGCCGATGGCATGGTCAGGCGGCTCGATCCCGGGTGTCGTGTAGTTCGATCCAGCCCCCTGCGTGGCGGGTGATATCGGTGGCGTGCTAATGAGCACCGGCGATCGTGGAACCCACCGAGACCGCCCAGCCGATCAGCCCGGCCGCCTCCGCCGCGGCCAGCAGCCGGGCCAGCACCACATCCCACCTGCCCTCGCGGGCCAGGCGGCGGTGCCAGGTCCAGATCGTCTGCCAAGGCCCAAACACCACCGGCACATCCCGCCACGCAACCCCCCGATACCGGAAGATGACCCCCTCCACCATCGCCCGCGCACCCGAAAACGGCCAACCAGGCCTACCCGTCCGCACCGGCAACAAGCCCTCGATCAACTCCCACTGCCCATCCGACAGCAACTCACACCGCGACACAACCAGCACCATCCCAGCCACAACCTTGCCAGACACGCCCTAGGCGAGCCGGGGAGGGGAACATTCGTCCAAGCCACCGGGGCGCGCAGGCGGCGAGGGTGTGCCCATGACCCGTCACGACCATCCCGCGCCCGACCATCTGTCCGTGCGCCAGGACGGCCCACCCGGCCGGCCCGCGCTCCTGCTCGTCCACGGCTCGGGCGCATCGAGCCGGTCGTGGGCGCCGCTGGTTCCACTGCTGACCGCGTCCCACCGCGTCATCCGGGTGGACCTGCCCGGCCACGGCCGTTCAGCCCCCTCGCCCGATCCCGGCTACGAGATCCCGGAGCAGGGCCGCCGGGTCGGTGAGGCACTGGACCGGCTCGGCGTGGAGCACGCCGTCGTCGCCGGCCATTCCGCCGGCGGCGCGGTCGCCACCGCCCTCGCCGAGCTGCGGCCCGGCCTGGTGACCGCGCTCGCGCTCGTCAACACCGGCCCGCGGACGAGCGATCTCATCGCGGCGGAACCCGCCATCAGCGCGGAACAGTGGGCGCACCTGACCGACGACCGGATCCGGCAGGCCCTGAGTCCCGCCTTCCACGCGGGTTTCGAGATCCCGCAACAGCTCGTGGACGACGCGCGCGCGGTCAACCACGACGCGTTGCGCCGGACGATGCGCGCCTCCCTCGCCTACCTGGAGCAGCAGCCGCTGCCGGACCGGCTGGCCGCGCTCGGCAAGCCGCTCCTGGTGCTCTTCGGCGCGGAAGACCGGCGGTGGCGGCCGTCGTCCGCGGCGCGGTACCGCGCCGTTCCCGGTGCCACCGTCGAGATGCTGCCGGGGCTCGGGCACTCACCCATCCTCGAAGACCCGCCGCGGACCGCCGCGGCCCTGCTGGCCTTCACCGCCCGGATCAGCCGAACCGACGCCCGCTCGTCGCCCGCCAGCGGTAAGGAGGCTCGATGACCACCGCCCCGGTGGAGGCCGCACCGGCCGGTCTCGGGCGGCTGCTGCGGCCGCACCTCCCCGCCTTCGCCGCCGTGGTGGTGCTGCAGGTCGCCGGCGCGCTGGCGGGCCTCGCGCCGCTGCTGGCGGTCGCCGAACTCGGCCGTGCCCTGCTCGCGCCGGGGCCCGCCGACAGCGGTCGCGTGTGGACGGTCGTCCTCGCGGGCGCGGGCGGCCTGCTCGTCCGGCTGCTGTGCACCGCCGCCTCCTCGGGGATCGCGCACGTGCTGGATGGCCGGGTGCAGCTGTCCTTCCGCCGTCACCTCGCCGCGCGGCTCGGCCGGGCGCCGATCGCCTGGTTCGCCCGCCGCCGCACCGGTGAGCTGGCCAAGGTGGTCGGCGACGACGTCAGCGCCGTGCACCCGTTCCTCGCCCACACCCCGGGCGAGCTCGTCTCCGCGTTCGTCGTGCCGCTGGTGTCGCTGGTCTACCTGGTCTCGATCGACTGGCGGCTCACGCTGATCACCCTGATCCCGGTGGTGCTGGCGGTGGCGATGGTCCCGCTCATGACGACCACCACCCGGCAGCGTGAACAGCGGGAGTTCGACGCCGCCATGGGCCGCATCGCGAGTTCCGTCGTCGAGTTCGTGCGCGGCATCGCGGTGGTCAAGGCGTTCGGCGGGTCCGAGCGCGCCCACCGCACGTTCCGCACCGCCACCGACGACTTCGTCGCCACCTTCCTCCGCTGGGTGCGTGGCATGTCGGGGATCGCCGCGGCGATGCAGCTCGCCCTGTCGCCGCCGTTCGTGCTGGTGGTCGTGCTCGTCGGCGGCGCGGCCCTGATCACCTCGGGCAGCCTGGCCCCGGCCGACCTGCTGCCCTTCCTGCTGCTCGGGCTGGGCCTGACCGCCCCGGTCGCCGCGCTGGGCCACGGGTTCGACGACCTGCAGGCCGCCGGGCGCGCGGTCGGCCGGATCCGGGAGGTCCTCGCGGTGCCGCCGCTGCCGGAACCCACACACCCCGTCGCACCGCGGGGACACCGGGTGGAACTGCGTGACGTCCGGTTCTCCCACGTCGAGGGCCACGAGGTGCTGCACGGCATCGATCTGGTGCTCGAACCGGGCACGGTCACCGCGCTGGTCGGCCCGTCGGGCAGCGGCAAGTCCACTGTGGTCCGGTTGCTGCCGCGGTTCGCCGACCCGGACTCCGGCTCGGTCACGCTCGGCGGCGTGGACCTGCGCGAGATCGGCAGCGACCGGCTCCACCGGATGGTGTCGTTCGTCTTCCAGGAGACGTCCCTGCTGCGGGCCTCCGTCGCGGACAACATCGCGCTCGCGGTGCCGCGGGCCGATCGTGCGGATGTCGTCCGCGCCGCGCGGCTGGCGAACATCCACGACCGGATCCTGGAACTCCCGCGCGGCTACGACACGGTTCTCGGCGAGGAAGCCGGGCTGTCCGGCGGCGAAGCACAGCGCATCGCGATCGCCCGTGCGCTGCTCGCCGGCGCGCCCGTCCTGGTGCTCGACGAGGCCACCGCCTTCGCCGATCCGCGGACCGAACACGCGGTGCGCCGCGCGCTGGCGACGCTGAAGGGCGACCGCACGATCCTGGTGATCGCCCACCGGCTGGAGACGATCGCCGGCGCCGACACCGTGGTGATGCTGGAGAACGGGTCGATCACCGAGCACGGCAAGCCCGCCGAACTGCTGGCGCACAACGGGAAGTTCGCCGCGTTCTGGCGGGCCCGGGGAGAGGAACCACGATGATCGCCACGCTGTTGCGCGTGCTGGGCCGCGACTACGCCCGCCCGGTGCGGCGCACCGTCGCCCTGATGACCGTCACCGCGATCGCCGAGGGCTTGTCCTACGCCCTGCTGGTGCCGGTGCTGCGGGCGCTCTTCGGCGGCACACCCGGGGAGGTCTGGCCGTGGCTGGCCGGGTTCGGCGCCGCGGTGGCGGTCTACGCGGTGCTGCGCTACGCCGGCGACCTCGCCGGTTTCCGGGTCGGGAGCACGCTGCTGCGCGGCATGTACCACCGGCTCGGCGACCACCTGGCCCGGTTGCCGCTCGGCTGGTACGGCGCCGGGCGGGTCGGCGAGGTGTCCGTGCTGGCCAGTCGCGGCGTGCTGCAGGCGATGAGCGTGATCGCGCACCTGCTGGCCCCGTTCGTCTCGGCCTGCGTGACTCCCCTGACGGTCGTCGCCGTGATGCTCGCGTTCGACTGGTGGCTGGGGCTGGCCGCGCTGGCCGCCGCGCCGCTGGTGGTGGCGATCCAGGTCTGGTCGGGACGCGCGATGGCCGCCGCGGACGCGGAACGCCACGAACGCGACCAGCAGGCCACCGCGCGGGTGATCGAGTTCCTGCAGGCGCAGCCGGTGCTGCGGGCGGGCGGCCGGACCGCCGAACGGTTCCGCTTGCTGGACGACTCGCTGCGGGACGTGCAGCGCGCGTCGCGCCGGTCCACGCTGTCGGCGCTGCCCGCCGCGGTGGGCCTGACGCTGGTGGTGCAGGCGATGTTCACCGGAGTGCTGGTCCTGGGCGCCGCCCTCGCGCTCGGCGCGCGCATCGGCGCGGCGGAGGTCCTGTCGATCCTCGTGCTGGCGGCGCGGTGCGCGGATCCGCTGCTGTCGCTGGCCGAAACCGGGGGCAAGCTGCGCGCCGCACGCGCCGAACTGGCCCGGCTCGACGCGGTGCTGCGCACCGAGCCGCTGCCGGAACCGGCCGACCCGGTCGTGCCGGAGCGCCACGACCTGGAGTTCGACGCGGTCACCTTCCGGCACGGCGACCGGACGGTGGTCGACGGTGTGTCACTGTCCGTTCGGGAGGGGCAGCGGCTCGCGGTGGTCGGCCCCTCGGGCGCGGGGAAGAGCACGTTGCTGCAGCTGATCGCGCGGTTCCACGACGTGGACGCGGGCGCGGTGCGCGTCGGCGGCGTGGACGTGCGGGCGATGGCGGCCGCGGAGCTGATGTCCCGGATCGCGATCGTGTTCCAGGACGTGTACCTGTTCGACGGCACGATCGAGGAGAACGTGCGCCTGGGCCGTCCGGACGCGACCGCGGCGGAGGTCCGCGCGGCGGCGACGGCGGCCCGGCTGGACGAGGTGGTCGAGCGCCTGCCCGGGGGCTGGTCGGCGACCGTCGGGGAAGGTGGTGCCCTGCTGTCCGGCGGCGAGCGCCAGCGGGTGTCGATCGCCCGCGCGTTGTTGAAGGACGCCCCGGTCGTGCTGCTGGACGAGGTGACCTCCGCGCTGGACCCGGTGAACGAAACCGCGGTGCAGGACGGCATCGAGCGGCTGATGGCCGGCCGCACGGTGGTGATGGTGGCGCACCGGCTGCGCACGGTCCGGCGCGCCGACCGCATCGTCGTCCTGGAGCACGGCCGGATCACCGAAGACGGCACCCACGAGGAGCTCCTCCGGCGCGGCGGCCGCTACGCGGGGTTCTGGGACCTGTCCCTGGAGCCGGCGCACGACTGAGGTGGGCGCCCGCCGGGGCGGGCGCCCCTCCCTCAGTCCACCTTCTCCACCGGTGCGCGGCCGTTCCCGGCCGGGCCCGCCTCGTTCGCCGGGGCGACCTGCAGGCAGAAGTCGCCGTCGTAGTGGCGGTTGCCGGTCAGCACGGCCTGCTCCACGATCTCCGCGCTCTTCTCCTCCCGCCGGATCATCGGGTCGCTGCGCAGGTCCTTCGCGAGCGCCACGCACAGCACCACCATCACCAGCGCGGCCGGCGCCGCCGCGATGATCGTCAGGTTCTGCAGCCCGGTCAGCGCCTCGTCACCGCCGCCGCCGACCAGCAGCATCACCGCCGCCACGCCGCCGGTCGCCACGCCCCAGAACACCACCAGCCAGCGCTTCGGTTCGATCGCGCCGCGTTGCGACAGCGATCCCATCACCAGCGACGCGGCGTCCGCGCCGGACACGAAGAAGATCGCCACCAGCACCATCACCACGACACTCGCCACGGCGGCCAGCGGCAACTGGTCCAGCACCCCGAACATCTGCGACTGCGCGCTGCCCGCGCTCGCCAGATCGGTGCCGCCGCGCTGCAGCGTGATCGCGGTACCGCCCATGATGCTGAACCACGCCAGGCTCACCACGGACGGAACGAGGATCACGCCGACCACGAACTGCTTGATCGTGCGGCCGCGGCTGATCCGCGCGATGAACATGCCCACGAACGGCGTCCACGAGATCCACCACGCCCAGTAGAAGATCGTCCACGAGGACAGCCAGCTCTCCATGTTCTCGCCGCCGGACGCGCCCGACCGCGAGATCATCTCGCCCATCTCGCGGAAGTAGTCGCCGATCGTCGAGGGCACCAGGTTGAGGATGAAGATCGTCGGCCCGACCACGAAGACGAACACGGCGAGCACGGCCGCCAGCACCATGTTGATGTTGGACAGCCACTGGATGCCCTTCGCGACCCCGGACACGGCGGAGGCCACGAACGCCACCGTCAGCACCGCGATCACGCCGATGAGCAGGCCGGTGCCCGGGTTGTCCGACAGCCAGCCGCGCTGCACCAGCCCGCTGCCGATCTGCAGCGCGCCCAGCCCGAGCGACGCGGCCGACCCGAACAGCGTCGCGAAGATCGCCAGGATGTCGATGAGCCTGCCCAGCGGGCCCTCGCTCACCCGCTCCCCGAACAACGGCGCGAACGCCGAACTGATCAGCTGCTTGCGGCCGCGCCGGAAGGTGCCGTAGGCGATGGCCAGCCCGACGACCGCGTACATCGACCACGGGTGGATGGCCCAGTGGAACAGCGAGGTGGCCATCGCGGTCTCCACGGCGGCGTCGGTGCTGCCCTCGACCGTGCCCGGCGGCGGTTCCACGAAGTGCGACAGCGGTTCGGCGACCCCGTAGAACATCAGCCCGATGCCCATGCCGGCGCTGAACATCATCGCGATCCACGAGATCGTGCGGAACTCCGGCCGCTCGCCGTCGTGGCCGAGCGGGATCTTGCCGTACCGGCTGAACGCCAGCCAGATCGCGAACAGGACGAACCCGGTCGCGGCGAGCAGGAACGCCCAGCCGGTGTTGCGGATCAGCCAGTCCAGCACGCCGGCCGAGACGCTGGAGAGGCTGTCGGTGGCGAACACCCCCCAGGCCAGGAATCCCGCCGCGACCACCGCCGCGACGACGAACACCACGCGATCCATCCCGCCGCGAGCCCTGGGTTCCGGCCGGGTCGCTGCTTGCTCACCGGGCACGACGCTCACCGCCTCTTGCTCGAGTTGGTTGTCCGGTTGCCCCCCTGCGCTCTGCGAGATGGTCACCGCGTCACCGCCCGCCGGCCAGTGTCCGCTCGACCCACTGGTGGAATTCGCCGATGTGGTGTTCGGACGGCACCAGGACCCCGCCCTGGGCGTAGGCCCGCGAGGACATCGCCGGCTGGCAACGCTCGCAGGCGTCGAAGTCCTGCTGGTTCACGCGGTGGAACAGCTCGACCGAGTGTGACACGTCGCGGCCGGATTCCACCACTTCCCGGGCGTAGAGCCAGTCGCATTCCACGATCGTGCGGTCGGCGGCCATCGGGAACATCCGGTGGATGATCACGTGGTCGGGCACGAGGTTGACGAACACCTGCGGCCGGATCGTGATCGCGTAGTACCGGCGGTCCTGGTGCTCGTCCACCCCGCCGAGCCGGTCGAACCCGGCGCTGCCGTCCACGGTGAACCCGCTGACCTCCTCGCCGA
This sequence comes from Amycolatopsis ruanii, assembly GCF_003385175.1. Taxonomy (NCBI): domain Bacteria; kingdom Bacillati; phylum Actinomycetota; class Actinomycetes; order Pseudonocardiales; family Pseudonocardiaceae; genus Amycolatopsis; species Amycolatopsis ruanii. Next base: position 37,926 of record NZ_PQHY01000012.1, on the reverse strand, counting down.
ACTCGGCGCCGTGGCCGACGTAGTACTGCGCGGCGTACCCGTCGGCGAACTCCGGCAGCACCTCGGTCAGCTCGGGGTGGATCGTCGCGCAGTGGTAGCACTCCATGAAGTTCTCGATGATGAGCTTCCAGTTGGCCTTGACGTCGTAGGTGATGCGCCGCCCCAGGGCCAGGTCCTCGATGCCGTAGTTGCCGATCGCGTCGAGCTGCCCGAGCCGGCCGGCCACGTCCGCCTGCACCGTCTCCTCGAACGAGGGTGGCTCCGGCGCCAGGCACAGCCACGCGTAGCCGAGCCACTCCCGCAGGTGCACCGGCTTGAGGCCGTACTCGGTGCGGTCGATGTCCGGCATCGAGGTCAGGTTCGGCGCCGCGACGAGCTTGCCGTCCAGGCCGTAGGTCCACGCGTGGTAGGGGCACTGGAAGTTCCGCTTGACCGTGCCGGACTCCTCCACGCACAGGCGCGCGCCGCGGTGGCGGCAGATGTTGAGGAAGGCCCGCAGGGCGCCGTCCCGCGACCGGGTCACCAGCACGCTCTCGCGGCCGACCTGGACGGTGCGGAAGTCGCCGGGTTTCGGCAGGTCGGCGCTGCGGACAGCGCAGAACCACATCTGCTCGAAGATCTTCTCCTGCTCCAGCGCGAAGATCGTCTCGTCGGTGTAGGTGATCCCGGCGAGCGTGGGGATCAGGCTCGACGGGAGCCCGGGCTGGTCGGTGGCCGGCGCGGTGGTGGTGTTCTCGGTCAACGAACGCTCCGTGGTGGTGTGAGTGACCGGGGACTAGTTGTTGCTTCTTGCGCAACACCTGCGCGATATGCAACTGCGATGCGGACCACAGTGCGGCTTGCCCGCCGGTTCTGTCAAGACCTGAACCGGCGATGGCGAGGAGTTTGCGAACCCGAAACACGAACCGGGAAATGCCTGCCGGACAAGGAACTCACGAGTAACAACGGGTTCCCCGGAATCGGCTCTTGACCCCGCCGGACACCGGCCGTAGCGTGGCCGCCAGTTGATATATCAGTCGGCGAACAGAGGTATGAGACAGGGAGGCAGCATGTCGGTGGCCATCGGCCGCGCTGGCGCACTCAGCCCCCAGCGCGTGCTCGGGCGTTCCCTGCCGGAGACCGACCCGGAGGTGCACGCGGCGATCGGGCGCGAGCTCGCCCGGCAGCGGGACACCCTGGAGATGATCGCGAGCGAGAACTTCGCGCCGCTGGCGGTGATGCAGGCGCAGGGGTCGGTGCTGACCAACAAGTACGCCGAGGGCTACGCCGGCCGCCGCTACTACGGCGGCTGCGAGCACGTCGACGAGATCGAGACGCTGGCGATCGACCGGCTCAAGGCGCTCTTCGGCGCCGAGTACGCCAACGTGCAGCCGCACTCCGGCGCGCAGGCCAACGCCGCCGCGATGGCCGCGCTGCTGGAACCCGGGGACACGATCCTCGGCCTGGACCTCGCGCACGGCGGGCATCTGACGCACGGGATGAAGCTCAACTTCTCCGGCCGCCTCTACGACGTGGCCGCCTACCACGTGCGCGCCGGGGACCACCGCGTCGACCTGGACGAGGTCGAGCGGCTGGCCCGGGAGCGCAGGCCGAAGCTGATCGTGGCCGGCTGGTCGGCCTACCCGCGGCACCTGGACTTCGCCGCGTTCCGCCGGATCGCCGACGAGGTCGGCGCGTACCTGATGGTCGACATGGCGCACTTCGCCGGCCTGGTCGCGGCGGGCCTGCACCCCTCCCCCGTGCCGCACGCGCACGTCGTCACCTCGACCACGCACAAGACCCTCGGCGGCCCGCGCGGCGGCGTGATCCTGGCCGAGCGGGCACTGGCGAAGAAGCTCAACAGCAGCGTGTTCCCCGGCCAGCAGGGCGGGCCGCTGGAGCACGTGATCGCCGGGAAGGCGGTGGCGTTCAAACTGGCCGCCGAGCCGGAGTTCCGGGAGCGCCAGGAACGCACCCTGCGCGGCGCGAAGATCCTCGCCGAGCGCTTGCTGCGCGAGGACACGATCGGGGTGCTGACCGGCGGCACCGACGTGCACCTGGTGCTGGCCGACCTGCGGGAGTCCGAACTGGACGGCAAGCAGGCCGAGGACCGGCTGCACGAGGTCGGCATCACGGTCAACCGCAACGCGGTCCCGTTCGACCCGCGTCCGCCGATGATCAGTTCCGGCCTGCGGTTCGGCACGCCCGCGCTGGCCGCCCGCGGGTTCGGCGACGACGACTTCGCCGAGGTCGCCGACATCGCCGCGCTGGCCCTGCGGCCGGACGCCTCCGCCGCCGACCTGGACAAGCTCTCCGCCCGCGTCGCCGACCTCACCGCCCGCCACCCCCTCTACCCGGAGCTGACGGCATGACCCCCACCCAGCCGCCGGGCGCGCACCTGCCCGACCACCCGGACTTCCTGTGGCGCAACCCGGAACCGAAGCGCAGCTACGACGTCGTGATCGTGGGCGGCGGCGGGCACGGCCTGGCCACCGCGCACTACCTCGCGCGCAACCACGGCATCACCAACGTCGCGGTCCTGGAGCGCGGCTGGCTGGCCGGCGGGAACATGGCCCGCAACACCACGCTGATCCGCTCCAACTACCTGTGGGACGAATCGGCGGCGATCTACGAGCACGCCCTGAAGCTGTGGGAGGGCCTCGAAGACGACCTGGGCTACCCGATCCTGTTCTCCCAGCGCGGCGTGCTCAACCTCGCGCACACCGAACAGGACGTCCGCGACAGCGTGCGGCGGGTGGAGGCCAACAAGCTCAACGGCATCGACGCCGAATGGCTCTCCCCCGACGAGGTCGCCAAGGTCTGCCCGATCGTCAACGTCTCCGGCGACATCCGGTACCCGGTGCTGGGCGCGACCTACCAGCCGCGCGCGGGCATCGCCAAGCACGACTACGTCGCCTGGGGGTTCGCCCGGCGGGCCGACGAAGCCGGGATCGACCTGATCCAGGACTGCGAGGTCACCGGGTTCACCGTGGACGGTGACCGGGTCACCGGTGTGCGGACCAGCCGCGGCGACATCGCCTGCGGCACCGTCGCCCTGTGCGCGGCCGGGCACACCTCGGTGCTGCTGGACGAGCTGGGCGTGCGCGCGCCGCTCCAGTCGCACCCGCTGCAGGCGCTGGTGTCGGAGCTGCTGGAGCCGGTGCACCCGACGATCGTGATGTCCAACGCCGTGCACGTCTACGTGTCCCAGGCGCACAAGGGCGAGCTGGTGATGGGCGCCGGTGTCGACTCCTACAACGGGTACGGCCAGCGCGGCGCGTTCCACATCATCGAGCGGCAGATGGCCGCCGCGGTGGAGCTGTTCCCCGTGTTCGCCCGTGCGCACCTGCTGCGCAGCTGGGCCGGGATCGTCGACGTCACCCCGGACGCCTCGCCGATCATCGGCCGCACGCCCTACGACAACGTCTACCTCAACTGCGGCTGGGGCACCGGCGGCTTCAAGGCCACCCCGGGGCTCGGCTGGTGCCTGGCCGACACGATCGCCAACGGCGAACCGCACCCGTACGTGGCGCCGTTCGGCCTGGACCGCTTCGTCACCGGCGCGCTCGTCGACGAGCACGGCGCCGCCGCCGTCGCCCACTAGGAGCCACGCATGCAACTCATCACCTGCCCGTGGTGCGGGCCGCGCGAGGAAGTGGAGTTCCACTACGGCGGCCAGGCCCACGTCGCCTACCCGGACGACCCCGCCGCGTTGTCCGACGAGGAGTGGGCGCACTTCGTCTTCTTCCGGGACAACCCCAAGGGCCCGTTCGCCGAGCGCTGGAGCCACGCCACCGGCTGCCGTCGCTGGTTCAACGCGGTCCGCGACACCCGGACCTATCAGTTCCTGGCCGTGTACCCGATGGGCCAGTCCGCACCGGAGGTGGCGTCATGAGCCGCATCAAGGGCTACGGCCGGATCGACCGCACCCGCACCGTCGGGTTCACCTTCGACGGCGTCACCTACACCGGGCACCCGGGCGACACGCTGGCGTCGCCGCTGCTCGCGCACGGCGTGCACGCGGTCGGCACGAGCGTGAAGTTCGGCCGCCCGCGCGGGATCGGCGCGGCGTGGGTCGAGGACCCGACCGGGCTGGTGCAGATCGAGGAGCCGTTCCCGGAGCCGATGCTGCTCGCCACGACCGTGGAGCTGACCGACGGGCTCGTCGCGCGCGGGCTCGCCGGGCAGGGCCGGCTCGCCGAGGTGGCCGACACCGCCCGCTACGACCGCAAGCACACGCACTGCGACACGCTCGTCGTGGGCGCGGGCCCGGCCGGATTGCTGGCCGCACGCGCCGCCGCGCGGCGCGGGGAACGGGTCGTGCTCGTCGACGACCGGGCCGACGCGGGCGGGTCCCTGACCGGCACCGAGGTGATCGACGGGCGGCCCTCGCGGGAGTTCGTCGCCGACGTCGTGGCCGAGCTGGCCGCCACGCCGGAGGTGCTGCACCTGCAGCGCACCACGGCGTTCGGGCACTACGACGACGGGTTCGTGCTGGCGCTGGAACGGCGCACCGACCACCTCGGCACCGCCGCGCCGCGCAATGTCTCGCGTCAGCGCGTGCACCGGATCCGCGCCCGGCACATCGTCGTCGCCACCGGCGCGCACGAACGGCCGGTGGTGTTCGCCGACAACGACCGGCCGGGCATCATGCTCGCCTCCGCGGCGCGCGACTACCTGCACCGCTACGGGGTGCTCGCCGGACGCGAGGTCGTCGTGTTCACCACCGGCGACTCCGCCTACGCGGCCGCGCTCGACCTGGAGCACGCCGGGGCGCGGGTCGTCGTCCTGGACGCCCGCCCGAGCGCGCCGGAGTACTGGGCCGCGCTGTGCCGGGAGCGGTCGATCGCCGTCCGTCCGGCCAGCGCCGTCGTGGGCGCCACCGGCGACGGCCGGATCACCGGCGTGGACACGGTCACCGCGGGCAAGCCCGAGTCGCTGCCGTGCGACCTGCTGCTGACCTCCGGCGGCTGGAACCCGGCCGCGCACCTGTTCAGCCACGTCCGCGGCGCGCTGCGCTACGACCCGGCGCTGGGCGCCTTCCGCCCGGCCGAGCCGGTTCCCGGGGTGTCGGTGATCGGCGCCGCCAACGGCACGTTCGACCTCGCCGGGTGCCTGCGCGACGGTGCCGGGGACGACGCGCCCGCCACCCCCGCGGAGCCGGAAGCCACGCCGCCGCTGGTGCTGTGGCGCACCGAAGGCGACCCGGCCCGCCAGTTCGTGGACATCCAGCGCGACGCCACGGTCGCCGACATCGAGCGGGCGGTGGGCGCCGGGCTGTGGTCGGTCGAGCACGTCAAGCGCTACACCACCATCGGCACCGCCCACGACCAGGGCAAGACGTCCGGGGTGATCGCCTCCGGCATCGTCGCCGAGCTGCTCGGGAAACCGGTCGAGGACACCGGCACCACGACGTTCCGCCCGCCCTACACCCCGGTGGCGTTCGCCGCGCTGGCCGGGCGCGAGCGCGGCAAGCTGTTCGACCCCGAGCGGATCACCTCGCTGCACAGCTGGCACGTCGCCGCCGGGGCGGTGTTCGAGGACGTCGGGCAGTGGAAACGGGCCCGCTACTACCCGGCGCCACACGAGAACATGGACACCGCCGTGCTGCGCGAGTGCGCCGCGGTCCGCGGCGGGGTCGGCATCCTGGACGGCTCCACGCTGGGCAAGATCGACGTGCAGGGCCCGGACGCCGCCGTGCTGCTCGACCGGCTCTACACCAACATGATGAGCACCCTCAAGGTCGGGCGCGTGCGCTACGGCGTCATGTGCGGCAACGACGGCATGGTGTTCGACGACGGCACGGTGCTGCGGCTGGCCGAGGACCGGTTCCTGGTCGTCACCACCACCGGCGGCGCGGCCCGCGTGCTGGACTGGATGGAGGAGTGGCTGCAGACCGAGTGGCCGGACCTGCGCGTGCACCTGACCTCGGTGACCGAGCAGTGGTCGGTGTTCCCGGTGGTCGGGCCGCGCTCGCGGGACGTGATCGCCGCGACCTTCCCGCACCTGGACGTGTCCAACGACGCGTTCCCGTTCATGTCCTGGCAGGACACCGAACTCGACGGCGTGCCGGTGCGCATCGCGCGCATCTCGTTCTCCGGTGAGCTGGCCTTCGAGGTCAACGTGAACTCCTGGTACGCCAGGGCGATGTGGCTGCGCCTGCTCTCGGCCGGCGCGCGCTGGCACATCACCCCGTACGGCACCGAGACCATGCACGTGCTGCGGGCGGAGAAGGGCTACCCGATCGTCGGGCAGGACACCGACGGCACGGTCAGCCCGCACGACCTCGGCCTGGGCTGGGCGGTGTCGAAGAAGAAGCGGGACTTCGTCGGCAAGCGGTCGTTCACCCGGGCGGAGAACACCAACCCGCTGCGCAAGCAGCTCGTGTCGCTGCTGCCCGCCGACGCCCGCACCAAGCTGCCGGAGGGCTCGCAGGTCGTGGAGTTCCGCCCGGACGGCACCCTGCCCCCGCCGCCGGTGCCGATGCTCGGCCACGTCACCTCCAGCTACCACAGCGCCGAGCTGGGCCGCCCGTTCGCGCTGGCCCTGGTCAAGGGCGGGCAGGCCCGCATCGGCGAAACCGTGCACGTCCCGGTCGACGGCACCCTGGTGCCGGCCGAGATCGGCGGGATCGTGCTGGTCGACCCGGAAGGAGCACGCCGCGATGGCTGAGCCCCGTCTCTACCCCACGCATCCGCTGCAGCAGTGGATTCCCGCGCTGGCGGCCGCCTCGCGCAACGCGACCGGCCTGAACCTGGAGGCCGAGCCGCCGGTGGCCGCGGTCGATCTGCGGGTGACGCCACCGGCCGACGTGCTCGGCACCCCGCTGCCCACCGAGCCGAACACCTGGGTCTACGCCGCCGACGGGCAGATCGTCTGGCTCGGCCCGGACGAGTGGCTCGTCACCAGCACCGCCGCGGACGGGCACGAGCTGGAGGCGCGGCTGGGCGCCGCGGTCCGGCCGCGCGGCGGGGCCGCCGTCGACGTGTCCGCGCAGCGCACCGGAATCCGGATCAGCGGACGGCACGCGCGGGATGTCCTGGCCACCGGCTGCTCGCTGGACCTGCACCCGCTGGCGTTCCCGTCCGGGCGGGCCGCGCAGACCACGCTCGGCCAGGCCCCGGTGCTGCTGCTCGCGCTGGGCACCGGCGACGACTTCCGGGTGTTCGTGCGGCCCTCGTTCGCCGGATACCTCGCCGACTGGCTCCTCGACGCGGCGCTGGAGTTCCAGCCCGCCGGGACCACCTCGTAGACCACAGACAGGAGACCACGATGAGCACCACACCCCGGGTTGTCATCATCGGCGCCGGCATCGTCGGCGCGAACCTGGCCGACGAGCTGACCGAACGCGGGTGGACCCGGATCACGGTCCTGGACCAGGGTCCGCTCCCGCTCACCGGCGGCTCGACCTCGCACGCGCCCGGCCTGGTGTACCAGACGAACCCGTCGAAGACGATGACCGAGTTCGCCACCTACACGGTGAACAAGCTGAAGAGCCTCGCCGTGGACGGCGCCTGGTGCTTCAACCAGGTCGGCGGCCTGGAGGTCGCCACCACCCCGGAACGCCTGGCCGACCTGCACCGCAAGCAGGGCTGGGCCACGTCGTGGGGCGTGCCCGGTGAGGTCGTCGGCCCCGAGGAGTGCGTGCGGCTGCACCCGCTGCTCGACCCCGAGCAGATCCTCGGCGGGTTCCACACCCCGACCGACGGGCTCGCGAAGGCCGCCCGCGCCGTGGTGGCCCTGCGCCGGCGGGCGGAATCCCGCGGCGCCGAATTCCACGGCAGCGTCCGGGTCACCGGCATCGCGCACAGCGGCGGCCGCGTCACCGGGGTGCGGACCACCGCCGGTGACTTCCCGGCCGACATCGTGGTGTCCTGCGCCGGGTTCTGGGGCCAGGCGATCGGCGAGATGGTCGGCATGCGGGTGCCGCTGCTGCCACTGGCGCACCAGTACGTGCGCACCGGCCAGGTGGCGGACCTGGTGGGCCGCAACGACGAGCTGACCGAGGCCGGGCTGCCGATCCTGCGCCACCAGGACCGCGACCTGTACTACCGGGAGCACGTGGACTGCCTGGGCATCGGCTCCTACGCGCACCGCCCGATGCCGGTGCGCCTGTCCGACCTGCCCGAGGTCTCCGACGACGACCTGACCGAGGCGGCGATGCCGTCCATGCTGCCGTTCACCGAGGAGGACTTCGCGCCCTCCTGGGAGCACAGCCGTCAGCTGCTGCCGTCGCTGCGGTCGGCCAAGATCGAGACCGGGTTCAACGGGATCTTCTCCTTCACCCCGGACGGCGGCCCGCTGATCGGCGAGTCGCCCGACGTCGCCGGGTTCTGGATCGCCGAGGCGGTGTGGGTGACGCACTCCTCCGGCGTGGCGCGCTCGGTCGCGCAGCTGCTGGTCGACGGCCGCAGCGAGATCTCCCTGCACGGCTGCGACGTGCACCGGTTCGACGAGATCGAGACCACCGACGCCTACGTGGACGAGACCGCGCAGCGCAACTTCGTGGAGATCTACGACGTGCTGCACCCGCTGCAGCCGAAGCTGTCGCCGCGCGACCTGCGGGTCAGCCCGTTCCACGCGCGGCAGAAGGAGCTGGGCGCGTTCTTCCTGGAGGCGCACGGCTGGGAACGCCCGCACTGGTACGAGGCCAACGCGCACCTGGTCAAGGACCTGCCGCCGGAGTGGCAGCCGCCGTCGCGGGACGCGTGGTCGGCGATGTTCCACTCCCCGATCGCCGCGGCCGAGGCGTGGAAGACCCGCACCGCGGTCGCCCTCTACGACATGACGCCGCTCAAGCGCCTGGAGGTGTCCGGCCCGGGGGCGCTGGCGTTCCTGGACCGGCTCACCACCGGCAAGATGGACAAGTCGGTCGGCTCGGTGACCTACACACTCGCCCTGGACGACGCCGGCGGCATCCGCAGCGACCTCACGGTGGCGCGGCTGGGCGAGGACCGCTTCCAGGTCGGCGCCAACGGCAACCTGGACCTGGCCTACTTCCGGTCCGAGGCCGGTGGTGACGTGCAGGTCCGCGACATCACCGGCGGCACCTGCTGCATCGGCGTGTGGGGACCGCTGGCGCGCGACCTCGTGCAGCCACTGAGCCGGGACGACTTCTCGCACGAGGCGCTGAAGTACTTCCGCTGCACGCCCGCGCACATCGCCGGGATCCCGGTCACCGCGATGCGACTGTCCTATGTGGGCGAACTCGGCTGGGAGATCTACACCAGCGCCGAGTACGGGCAGCGGCTGTGGGACGTGCTGTTCGAGGCCGGCCGCCCGCTCGGGGTGGTCGCCGCGGGCCGCGCCGCGTTCAACAGCCTGCGGCTGGAGAAGGGCTACCGGTCGTGGGGCGCGGACATGACCACCGAGCACAACCCGTACGAAGCCGGGCTCGGGTTCGCGGTGCGCAAGCAGAAGGGCGACTTCGTCGGCCGGGACGCGATCGCCGGGGTCACCGACGAGACCGTGACGCGCCGGCTGTCGTGCCTGACCGTCGACGACGGCCGCAGCGTGGTGCTCGGTTCCGAGCCGGTGTTCGTCGACGGCGAGCCCGCCGGGTACGTCACCTCCGCGGCGTTCGCCCACACCCTCGGTGTGCCGATCGCCTACGCGTGGCTGCCCGCCACCGCCACCCCCGGCACGCCGGTCGAGATCGGCTACTTCGGCCGCCGGGTGCGCGCCACCGTGGCCGCCGAACCACTCGTCGACCCCGAGATGCTGCGCATCCGGCGCTGAGGAAGGACCCCATGCGCACCCTCACCCTCGAAGCCTTCCTCGACGCGCTCGCCGCCCGGGTGCCCGCCCCGGGCGGGGGCGCCACCGCCGCGCTGCACGCCGCCCAGGGCGCCGCGCTGGTCGCGATGGTGGCCCGCTACAGCGACGGCGAGAAGTACCGGCAGGACGCCGAGGCGATCACGCAGATCCGGGACAACGCCGACGATCTGCGCACCCTCGCCCTGGCACTGGCGGAGAAGGACGCCGCCGCCTTCCAGGCCGTCACCCGCGCCTACGCGCTGCCGAAAACCACCGAGGGCGAGAAGCTGGCCCGGTCGCGGGCGATCGGCGCGGCCCTGGTGGAGGCCGGGCGGGTCCCGGCGCGGGTCATCGCGGTCGCCAAGCAGATCGTCAACCTCACCGAACGCCTCCAGCCGATCGGCAACCGCAACGTGATCAGCGACGTCGCCGCCGCGGCCGACGCGGCGAAGGCGGCGCTGTCCACGGCGCGGGTGAACGTCGAGATCAACCTGGCCGGCATCGCCGAGGGCCCGGCGCGTGACGAGCTGGGCGCGGCGATCGCCACGGTGGACCAGGCGATGGCGCGCGCGGACGACGTGACCGCCGCCGTGCGGAAGCAGATCACGCGATGACGGCCGTCCTCAGTGGAACCGAGCTGGGCCGGCTGATCCGCGCCGGCGTCTCGGCCGCCGGCGCGTCCCTGTCCGAGCGGGGCGTCCACCCCCGCCTGGCCGTGGTGGTCGCCACCGACGACGAGTCCAGCGCCTGGTACGTGCGCTCGATCGCGAAGACCGCGGCCCGCAGCGGTGTGCAGTGCGATGTGGTGGACCTCGGCGCGGGCGCCACCCCCGCCGGGATCACCGCCGAGCTGGAGCGGCTGAGCGCCGATCCGGCGGTGCACGGGATCATCCTGCAGACGCCGCTGCCCGGCGGCGCCCGGCTGGAGGAGCTGGCCACCGCCATCGACCCGGCCAAGGACGTGGACGGGGCGAACCCGGTGTCGCTGGGCCGTCTCACGGCGGGCCTGCCCGCGCACCCGCCGGCCACGGCCGCGGCGGTGCTGGCGCTGCTCGACCACTACGAGGTGCCCCTGGCCGGGCGCCGCGCCGTGGTGGTCGGGCGCTCCACCGTGGTCGGCAAGCCCGCGGCGCAGCTCCTGCTGGCCCGGGACGCGACCGTGACGATCTGCCACCGCCACACCGCGGACCTCGCCGCCTGCACGCGCGAGGCGGACGTCCTCGTGGTGGCCGTGGGCCGGGCCGGGCTGATCACCGCCGAGCACGCCGCCCCGCACGCGGTGGTCGTCGACGTGGGCACCAACCCGACTCCGGACGGTGGTCTCGCCGGTGACGCCGACGCTGGATCGCTGTCCGGCCGGGTCGCCGCGCTGACGCCGGTGCCGGGCGGGGTCGGCCCGGTCACCACCGCGCTGCTGTTGCGGCACACCATCACCGCCGCGTCCCGTTAGGACAGTCATGACCAGGACCGGGAACTCCGCCGCCGTCCGCACACCGGTGCCGGAGCTGCTGGCGCGGCCGCGCACGCTGGTGTGCGGCATCGTGAACGTGACGCCCGATTCGTTCTCCGACGGCGGCGCCTTCCACGACTCCGGGGCCGCGGTCGCGCACGGCGAACGGCTCGTGGCCGAGGGCGCCGACCTGCTGGACGTGGGCGGCGAGTCCACCCGGCCCGGCGCCCATCCGCCCGCGCTGGAGGAGGAACTGGACCGGGTCGTGCCGGTGATCGCCCGGCTGGCCCGCGTGGTGGACGTGCCGATCTCGGTCGACACGTCCCGGCCCGAGGTCATGCGGGCCGCGGTGGACGCCGGGGCCGCGATGATCAACGACGTGCGGGCGCTGCGCCACCCCGGGGCTCTGCCGGCCGCGGCTGAGCTCGGGGTGCCGGTGTGCCTGACCCACATGCTCCGGCCACCGCACCTGATGCAGCGCGACCCGCGCTACACCGACGTGGTCGCCGAGGTACGGGACTTCCTGCGGGCCCGTATCGAGGCCTGCCTGGCGGCCGGCATCCCGGCCGGGCACCTGATCGCCGACCCGGGGTTCGGGTTCGGCAAGACGCTGGAGCACAACCTCGCCCTGCTCGGCGCGCTGCCGGAGTTCCGCGCGCTCGGGGTACCGGTCATGGCCGGCCTGTCCCGCAAGGCGATGCTCGGCCGGCTCACCGGCCGTCCGGTCGGGCAGCGCACGGTGGCGTCGGTGACCGCCGCCGTGCTGGCCGCCGAGCGCGGCGCGAAGATCGTGCGGGTGCACGACGTCGCCGCCACGCGCGACGGCCTCGCCATCCTGGCGGCGCTGCGATGAACCGGTCAGATGATCGCGCGGATCGCCTTCTCGAAGCCGGTCACGTGGGTGAGGGCCAGGTCGGCGGCGGTGTCGCCGTCGCCGTCGGCGATCGCCCGCAGCAGCGCCGCGTGCTCGCCCACGTGCCGGTCGAAGTGCGGCATCCGGTCGAGGAACAGGCAGAAGATGCGGGTCGCCAGGTTGTCGTAGCGGACCAGCGTGTCCTCCAGGTGCGGGTTGCCCGCGGCGCGGTAGATCGCGCGGTGCACCCGCAGGTCGCAGCGCATCAGCCCGGTGCGGTCGAGCGCCCGCACGTCCAGGTCCGCGACCTCGTCGGCGAGCTCGGCCAGCCCGGACTTCACCGCCGCCGCGGCGGTCTCGGCGGCACGCCGGGCGGCGAGCGGTTCGAGCTGGACGCGGATCTCCGAGATGTAGGCCAGGTCGGTGATGTCGACCCCGGTGGCGAACGTGCCGCGCCGCGGGTAGGAGATCACCAGCCGGTCCACCTCCAGCCGTTTGAGCGCCTCCCGCACCGGCGTGCGGCCGAGTCCGAGCGACGCGGACAGCGCGGTGTCGTCGATCGGCGCCATCGGCGGGATGTCCAGCATGATCAGCCGGTCCTGGATCGCCGTGTAGGCGCGCTCGGCCAGCGAGACCGGCGGGCCCTCGAGTTCCTGCGGTTGAGCGGTCACGAACCCCATCCTAACGCCTGAAAACCACGACTCGTCACTCTGGTATATCAACCCTACATCAGGAGGGACCATGACGGTCTCCGTCTTCGACCTCTTCAAGGTCGGCATCGGTCCGTCCAGTTCGCACACGGTGGGCCCGATGCGGGCCGCGTACCTGTTCGCCTCCCGCCTGGCCGACACCGGCCTCCTGGCGCGCACGGCGCGGCTGCGCTGCGAGCTGTTCGGCTCGCTGGGCGCTACCGGGCACGGGCACGGCAGCGTCAAGGCGGTCGTGCTGGGCCTGTCCGGGGAGCAGCCGCACCTGGTCGTCCCCGTCGCCGCCGAGCCCGCGGTGACCGCGGCGCGGGCGGACGGCGCGATCGCCCTGCTCGGCAAGCACCGGATCGCGTTCGCCGTCGACGAGGACATCGTGCTGCACCGCCGGAAGCGGCTGGACTTCCACAGCAACGGCATGGTGTTCACCGCCTTCGGCGAGGACGGCGAGATCCTCGACGCCCGCGAGTACTACTCCGTCGGCGGCGGGTTCGTGCTCGACGAGGACGAGACCGGCCGCCGGGCGCTGGTGCCGGATCCCACCCCGGTGCGCTACCCGTTCACCACCGCCGACGGGCTGCTCGCCCTCACCCGCGAAACGGGCCTGCGCATCAGCGATCTCATGCTGGCCAACGAGCTGTCCTGGCGCGGTGAGGCGGAAATCCGGGCCGGGCTGCTGCGGATCTGGTCGGTGATGCGCGAATGCGTGCACCGCGGCACGCACACCGGCGGCGTGCTGCCCGGCGGGCTGAAGGTGCGCCGGCGCGCCAACGACCTGCGGGAGCGGCTGGAACGCGACTCCGGTGAGCCGGACGCGCTGCACGCCATGGAGTGGGTCACCCTGTTCGCGCTGGCCGTCAACGAGGAGAACGCCGCGGGCGGGCGGGTGGTCACCGCGCCGACCAACGGCGCGGCCGGGATCGTGCCCGCGGTGCTGCACTACGCGGAGAAGTTCCTGTCCGGCTTCGACGACGACGCGGCCGTGCGGTTCCTGCTCACCGCCGGGGCGATCGGGTCGCTGTTCAAGGAGAACGCCTCGATCTCCGGCGCCGAGGTCGGGTGCCAGGGCGAGGTCGGCTCGGCGTGCTCGATGGCCGCGGCCGGGCTGGCGGAGATCATCGGTGCCACCCCGGAACAGGTGGAGAACGCGGCCGAAATCGGCATCGAGCACAACCTCGGCCTCACCTGCGATCCGGTCGGCGGGCTCGTGCAGATCCCGTGCATCGAGCGCAACGCCATCGCCTCGGTGAAGGCGATCACCGCCGCGCGGATGGCGGTGCGCGGCGACGGCCGCCACCACGTGTCGCTGGACAAGGCCATCAAGACGATGCGCGAGACCGGCGCCGACATGAAGGACAAGTACAAGGAGACCGCCCGCGGCGGGCTGGCTCTCAACATCGTGGAATGCTGAGGAGACAACGATGACCCGTTCGTTCACGCTCACCCTGGACTGCCCGAACCGGACCGGGATCGTCCACGCCGTCAGCGCCTACCTCGTCGAGCACGGCGGCAACATCGAGGAGTACCAGCAGTTCGACGACCCGGTGCGCAAGCGGTTGTTCCTGCGCACCAAGGTGACCACCGACCACGAGGTGGACCTCGGCGAGCTGTCCCGCGGGTTCGAGCCGGTCGCCGCGGACTTCGCCATGTCGTACGCGTTCCACCCGGACCGCAACGCGCGCATCCTGGTCATGGTGTCCAAGCAGGGGCACTGCCTCAACGACCTCATCTTCCGCTGGCGCGCGGGCAGCCTGGGCGCGGACATCGTCGCGGTGGTGTCCAATCACGACGATCTGCGGCCGATGGCGGAGGCGGCCGGATTGCCGTTCCTGCACATCCCGGTGACCCCGGAAACCAAGCCCCAGGCCGAGGCGCGGCTGCTGGAGGTGGTGGAGGAGTACGAGGCGGAGCTGGTGGTGCTGGCCCGGTACATGCAGGTGCTGTCCGACCAGCTGTGCAAGGCGCTGCACGGCCGCGCGATCAACATCCACCACTCGTTCCTGCCCGGGTTCAAGGGCGCCAAGCCCTACCACCAGGCCTACGACCGGGGCGTGAAGCTGGTCGGGGCGACCGCGCACTACGTGACGCCCGACCTGGACGAGGGCCCGATCATCGAGCAGGAGGTCATCCGCATCGACCACACCTACGACCCGCGCGCGCTGCAAACGGTGGGCCGCGACGCGGAGGCGCTGGCGCTGTCCCGGGCAGTCCGCTGGCACTGCGAACGGCGCGTACTGCTGAACGGCAACAGCACGGTGGTGTTCCCCTGAGCCGGGGCCCGCGGACCGGCCGCTCCGTGCACTGTGGACGACCCGTACTGCTCAACGGCAACAGCACGGTGGTGTTCCCCTGACCCGCGGCGCGTGTCCCGACGTCAGCGGGGGCCGAGGTAGCCGACGCGGAAGCTGATCTCCTCCGCGCCCGCGACGATCTTCTCCGCGACGTCCGCATAGGACGACGGTTCCATCCGGTACGCCGGGCCGGAGACCGACAGCGCCGCGATCACGTCCCCGTTCGCGGCGCGGATCGGGGCGGCCACCGCGTTGAGGCCGACCTCCAGCTCCTCCACCGTGCACGCCCAGCCGCGCTCGCGGACCTGCGCCAGCTCCTCGGTGAGCTTGGCCCGGTCGGTGCGCGTGTTCGGGGTGAACGGGGTCAGCTCGGCCAGGGCGGCCTCCCGGACGTCGTCGGCGGCCCAGGCCAGCAGGACCTTGCCGCTGGAGGTGGCGTGCAGCGGCGTGCGCTGGCCGATCCAGTTCCGCGCGGTCACCGCCGCCGAGCCGTAGACCTGCATGATGTTGGTCGCCTGGCCCTGGTCCACCACGGCGACGTTCACGGTCTCGTCGAGTTCCGCGGCGAGCCGCTCGCACACCGCCCGGCTCTCCCGGGACAGGTCCAGCCGTGCCGTGGTGGCGCCGGCCAGGCGGACGATGCCGAACCCGAGGCGGTACTTGCCGCGCTCGCTGACCTGTTCCACCAGCTGCCACGCCTCGAGCGCGCCGACGAGGCGGAACGCGGTCGACTTGTGCACATCCAGTTCCTGCGCGATCTCGGTGACCCCCGCCTCCCCGCGTCTGGCCAGGATGTCCAGGATGGCGATCGCCCGGTCCACCGACTGGACCTGGCTCGCGGACCCGTTCGTCGAGCGCTCGTTGTTCCGCATACCGCAACTCTACTCACATGACACAATTTCCCACTTCCAGGCCTTGACCGCTCCCGGTTCGCTGCCGCACTCTGTTGCGGATAGCACGTGTAGTTGTGCATTACACAACGGAGCCGCCTCATGATTCCCGTCTGCGCTCTCCAGGACCTCCCCGTCGGCGAAGCCGTCCGCATCGACGGCGAGGTGCCGATCGCGGTGTTCAACGTCGACGGCACGCTGTACGCGATCGACGACACCTGCACCCACCAGGACGCCTCGCTGGCCGACGGCTGGCTGGAGGGCTGCGCGGTGGAGTGCCCCCTGCACGCCTCCTGTTTCGACCTGCGCACGGGCATCCCGAGCGGGCCGCCGGCGAAGAAGCCGGTGCGCACGCACGAGGTCGTCGTGGTCGACGGGCAGGTCTACGTCAACGTCAAGGCGCCCGAGCGGATGGGGGTCTGATGCGCACGATCGCCATCGCGGGCGCGTCGCTGGCCGGCCTGTCCACGGCGCGGGCCCTGCGCGAACGCGGCTTCGACGGGCGCCTGGTCGTCGTCGGCGTCGGCCCGCACCGGCCCTACGACCGGCCGCCGCTGTCGAAGGAGTTCCTCGCCGGCGCGATGTCGGCGGCCGACCTGGCGCTGGAGAGCGACGACGAGGACCTGGACGCGGACTGGCGCCTGGGACGGCGCGCGGTCGCCCTCATCCCGGCGCTGCGCACCGTCGAGCTCGATTCGGGCGAGCGGATCGTCTGCGACGGCGCGGTGCTGGCGACCGGCGCGCGGGCCCGCCGCCTGCCCGGCCCGGCGCCGGCGGGCGTGCACACGTTGCGCACCCTGGACGACGCGGTCGCGTTGCGCGCCGCCCTGGTTCCGGGCGCGCGGCTGGTCGTGATCGGCGCCGGGTTCATCGGGGCCGAGGTCGCCTCCACCGCCCGCGGGCTCGGGCTGGCGGTCACCGTGGTCGAGCAGCAGGCGGTGCCGCTCGCGGGCCCGCTCGGCGTCGAACTGGGCTCGGTCTGCGCGGCACTGCACGGCGACCACGGCGTCGAGCTGATCACCGGCGTCGGTGTCGCGGCGCTGGCCGGGGCCGGCCGGGTGAGTTCGGTCCACCTGACCGACGGCCGCGAGCTGCCTGCGGACGTCGTCGTGGTGGGCGTCGGCGCGGTGCCCAACACCGAGTGGCTGGCCGGTTCCGGGCTGGACGCGACCCGGGGCGTGCGCACCGACGCCCGGTGCGCGACCGGCATCCCGTCGGTGGTGGCGGCCGGTGACTGCGCGGTGGCGCACAACCCGTTCGCCGGGGCGGAGATCCGGCTCGAACACTGGACGAACGCGCTCGAGCAACCGGCCACCGCCGCGGCGACGCTGCTCGGCCACGAGTCCGTGCCGAGCACCCGCGCGCCCTACTTCTGGTCCGACCAGTACGGCACGCGCCTGCAGTTCGCGGGGCACCGCCGGGAGGGCGACCGGATGGAGATCGTCGACGGCGACCCGGCCGCCCGGCGGTTCACCGCGGTGTACCGCCGCGGCGATCGCGCGGTGGCCGTGTTCGCGATGAACCAGCCGAAGGTCTTCGGCCGCCGGCGCCGCGAGCTGAGCACCGCGCCGGAACCGGTGGCCCAGCCGTAGCCGCACCGGTCCTGGCCGCCCCCGCGGCGGCCAGGACTCACGGCCCGTGGACCGCCCGGCGGAAGATCGCTTCGACGTCCGAAGAGGACGGTGCGTCGTCGGTGATGGCCAGCTGCATCAGCAGCCCGCAGAACAACCCCGCCAGCACGCGTCCGGTCAGCGCGTCCGTCCGCGAGCCGAACAGCTCGATCAGCGCGTCGTCCCACGCCGCGCTCAGCGGCCGCAGCCGGGGCCGGTGCATCGCCGCCACGTACAGGTCGTACTCGACCACCGTGTGCGGCCCCTCGTCACGCACGTACCGCATCACCAGCTCCGCCAGCGCGGCCGCGAAGTCCGCATCCGCCGGCACGGTCCGCTCCCACTCCCGCAGGCGCCGGACGTTGTCCTCGGCCGCCTGCTTCAGCGCCACCTCCAGCAGGTCGTCCAGGGTGCGGAAGTGGTACGTCGTCGACCCCAGCGGCACCCCCGCGGCCGCGGCGACCGCCCGGTGGGTCAGCCCGTCGATCCCCCGCTCGGCGACCACGTCGATGGCCGCCCGCGCGATCTTCGCGCGACGCTCGGGATCGTTGGGACGCTGCCGGCGCGAACCGGCCACCTGTGACACCACCGCACACCCCCACCCGCGAAGACTCCCGGTTAACACGATCGTAGCCGACGAGTATGGACATCCGTACGCACTCTCATGTACAAATGTACGCACTGAAAGTGCCGCGCATCACATCACCAGCGCCGGCTTGCCCGCTACCACATCGGAAAGGGCTCATGAAGGACCTGTACATCGACGGAAACTGGACCGAGGGGCGCGACGGGTCCCGCACCGACGTCCTCAACCCCTACGACGCCTCCGTCATCCAGTCGGTCGCCCTCGCCGGGCCCGCCGACGTCGACCTGGCCGTCACCGCCGCGCGCCGGGCGTTCCGCCCCGGCTCACCGTGGCGCCGCACCACCGCGGGCGAGCGCGCCGAGCTGCTCCGCCGCATCGCGGACCTGCTGGTCCGCGACCGCGAGGAGCTCGCCCGCACGGAAAGCCTGGACACCGGCAAGACCCTCGCCGAGGGCCGCGTCGACGTCGACGACGTGGTCGCGGTGTTCCGCTACTACGCCGCGGCGATCGCCCAGGAGGCCGGCCGCGTGGTGGACACCGGCGACCCGGGCGCGATCAGCCGGATCGTGCACGAGCCGGTGGGGGTGTGCGCGCTGATCGCCCCGTGGAACTACCCGCTGCTGCAGATCTCCTGGAAGATCGCCCCGGCACTGGCGGCGGGCAACACGATGGTGCTCAAGCCGAGCGAGCTGACCCCGCTGACCACCATCCGGCTCGTCGCGCTCGCCGAGGAGGCCGGTGTGCCGCCGGGCGTGGTGAACCTGCTGCTCGGGCCGGGCGCGGTCGGCGCCGCGATGGTCGAGCACCCCGGGGTCGACCTGGTGTCGTTCACCGGCGGGCTCGCGACCGGCGAGAAGATCATGGCCGCCGCGGCGCGCGGGGTCCGCCGGGTGGCGCTGGAGCTGGGCGGCAAGAACCCCAACGTGGTCTTCGACGACGCCGACTTCGACACCGCCGTGGACCAGGCCCTCAACGCCGCGTTCGTCCACTCCGGACAGGTCTGCTCGGCGGGGGCCCGGCTGATCGTGCAGAACGGGATCCACGACCGGTTCGTCGACGAGCTGGCCGCGCGCGCCGACCGCATCCGGCTGGGCAACGGGCTCGACCCCGCCACCGAGACCGGTCCGCTCATCTCCGCGCAGCACCGCGCGAAGGTGGAGGGCTACATCGCCGGGGCGCTCGCCGCCGGGGCCACCCTGCGCGCGGGCGGCACGCGGCCGGAGGATCCCGCGCTGCGCAACGGTTTCTTCCTCCGCCCGACCGTGTTCAGCGACTGCACCCGGGACATGGCCGTGGTGCGCGAGGAAGTCTTCGGCCCGGTCGTGACCGTCGAGAGGTTCGCGACCGAGGAGGAGGCCGTCGAGCTGGCCAACGACACCGACTACGGCCTGGCCGGCGCGGTGTGGACGTCCGACGCCGGGCGCGCCCAGCGCGTGGCCGGGGCGCTGCGCCACGGCACGGTCTGGATCAACGACTACCACCCGTACCTGCCGCAGGCGGAGTGGGGCGGCTTCGGCAAGTCCGGCATCGGCCGGGAACTCGGCCCGTCCGGCCTGCACGAGTACCGCGAGACCAAGCACATCTACCACAACATCGATCCCCGGCCGCAGCACTGGTTCAAGGGCTGACCGGGATTCCCTCTCCACGCCGCAGTACTGAAGAGGAGGCGCGCGTGAGCACCAGCAACGACCACGGACTGTCCGAGTTCGGGTATCGGCAGTCACTCGACCGCAGCATCGGCAAGTTCGCCAGTTTCGCCGCCGGCGTCAGCTACATCTCCATCCTCACCGGCACGTTCCAGCTGTTCTACTTCGGGTTCGGCACCGGCGGGCCGGCCTACTGGTGGTCCTGGCCGATGGTCTTCGTCGGGCAGATCGCGGTGGCCCTGTGCTTCGCCGAGCTCGCCGCCCGCTACCCCGTCGCCGGTTCGGTCTACAACTGGTCCAAGAGACTCGCCGGGCGCACCACGTCGTGGCTCGCCGGGTGGATGATGTTCACCGCCTCCGTGGTCACCCTGGCGAGCGTGGTGCTGGCCTACCAGGTGACGCTGCCGCAGCTGTGGCCCGGCTTCCAGCTGGTGGGCGACGGCAGCGGCGCCCACGACTTCGCGATCTCCGCGGTCATCTGGGGCGCCGTGCTGATCCTGTTCACCACCCTGGTCAACGCCTTCGGCGTCAAGCTGATGGCGCGCATCAACAGCATCGGCGTGTTCATCGAGCTGATCGCGGCGGTCCTGCTGGTCGTGATCCTCGCGGTGAACGTGGTGCGCGGGCCGGGTGTCTTCGTCGACACGCACGGGCTCGGCGAGGGGCACACCGGTGGCTACGCCGGCGTGTTCCTGGTCGCCGCGATCGCCTCCGCCTACGTCATGTACGGCTTCGACACGGCGAGCTCGCTGGGCGAGGAGACGGTCAACCCGCGGCGCACCGCGCCCGCCGCGATCCTGCGGGCGGTCATCGCGTCGTTCGTGATCGGCGGGCTGATCCTGCTGTTCGCCATCATGGCCGCGCCGGATCTGTCCGACCCGCGGCTGGGCACGTCGGCGGGCGGGCTGCAGCTGATCGTGCTGCAGGTGCTCGGCGGGCCGCTGGGCAAGGTGTTCCTGGGCTGCATCGTCGTCGCCATCACGGTGTGCGCGCTGGCCGTGCACACGGCAGGGATCCGGCTGATGTTCGCGATGGCCCGGGACAACGCCCTGCCGTTCGGGGTGCGGCTGGCGCGGATCAACGCCAAGACCGGCACGCCGGTGATCCCGGCGATCCTGATCGGAGCCGTCGCGGTGCTGATCCTGGTGGTCAACATCGGCACCCCGGAGATCTTCACCGCGGTCACCAGCGTCGCCGTGGTCATGATCTACTTCGCCTACCTCCTGGTCACCGTGCCGATGCTGGTCAAGCGGCTGCGCGGCGGGTGGCCGGGCCGCGACGCCGGCGGTCACTTCTCGCTCGGGCGGCTGGGCCTGCCGATCAACATCGTGGCGGTGCTGTGGGGCGCCGGGATGGCCGTGAACCTCGCGTGGCCGCGCGAGCAGATCTACGGCAGCGGCCCGCTCCGCTGGATGGCCCTGATGTTCATCGGGCTCGTCGCCGCGATCGGCCTGGCGTGGTTCCGGCTGCGGGGCCGCCACCGCCTGGGCACGCTCCCCGAACACCAGGCCGACCGCGACAACCGGCTCGTCGACGAGCTTTCCTGAGGAGGACGAACGTGAGCACGGAGAACTACGACTTCATCATCGTCGGCGGCGGCTCGGCCGGGTGCGTGCTGGCCAACCGGCTGTCGGCCGATCCGAAGGTGAAGGTGCTGGTGCTGGAGGCGGGCCGGTCGGACGCGAAGTGGGACGTGTTCGTGCACATGCCCGCCGCGCTGACCTTCCCGATCGGCAGCCGCTTCTACGACTGGGGCTACCGCAGCGAGCCGGAGCCGTTCATGAACCGGCGGCGCATCTACCACGCGCGCGGCAAGATCCTCGGCGGGTCGAGCAGCATCAACGGCATGATCTTCCAGCGGGGCAACCCGATGGACTACGAGCGCTGGGCGGCCGATCCCGGCATGGCCGAGTGGGACTACGCGCACTGCCTGCCCTACTTCCAGCGCATGGAGAACTGCCTGGCCGATCCGCCGGACGGGCCGTGGCGCGGGCACGACGGCCCGCTGGAGCTGGAGCGCGGCCCGGCGTCGAACCCGTTGTTCCAGGCGTTCTTCGACGCCGCCGAGCAGGCCGGGTACCCGCGCACGGACGACGTGAACGGCTACCGGCAGGAGGGGTTCGGGCCGTTCGACCGGAACGTGCGCCGCGGCCGCCGGCTGTCGGCCGCGCGCGCCTACCTGCACCCGGTGCGGCACCGGAAGAACCTGACCGTGCAGACCCGCGCGTTCGTGTCGCAGATCCTGTTCCGCGGCACCCGCGCCGTCGGGGTCGAGTACTCGACCGGGCGGGGCGCGCCGCGTGAGGTGTACGGCAAGGAGGTCGTGCTGTGCGGCGGGGCGATCAACACGCCGCAGCTGCTGCAGCTGTCCGGCGTGGGCAACGCGGCCGAGCTGGGCCGGCTCGGCATCGACGTGGTGCGCGATCTGCCCGGTGTCGGGGAGAACCTGCAGGACCACCTCGAGGTGTACATCCAGTACGCGTGCAAGGAGCCGGTGTCGATGCAGCCGCACCTGGCGACGTGGCGGCGTCCGCTGATCGGGGCGCAGTGGCTGTTCCTGCGGTCCGGTCCGGGCGCCACGAACCACTTCGAGGGCGGCGGGTTCGTGCGCAGCAACGACACCGTGGCCTATCCGAACCTGATGTTCCACTTCCTGCCGATCGCGATCCGCTACGACGGGTCGGTGCCGGCGGGCGGGCACGGCTACCAGGTCCACGTGGGACCGATGTACGCCGACACGCGCGGCAGCGTGAAGATCACCTCGACCGACCCGCGGCGGCACCCGGCGCTGCGGTTCAACTACCTGTCCACCGAGAACGACCGGCGGGAGTGGGTGGAGGCCGTGCGGGTGGCCCGGAAGATCCTCAACCAGCCCGCGCTGGACCGCTTCAACGGCGGCGAGATCTCCCCCGGCCCGGCCGTGGAGACCGACGAGCAGATCCTGGACTGGGTGGCCAAGGACGCGGAGACGGCGCTGCACCCGTCCTGCACGGCGAAGATGGGTGTGGACGAGATGTCCGTCGTGGACCCCGGTTCGATGCGGGTGCACGGCGTCGAGGGCCTGCGGGTCGTGGACGCGTCGGTGATGCCCTACATCACCAACGGCAACATCTACGCGCCGGTGATCATGACCGCGGAGAAGGCGGCGGACCTGATCCTCGGCAACACCCCGCTGGCGCCGATCAAGGAGCCGTTCTACCGGCACAACGCCGGCTGAGGGACGCGGGGCGCCTGAGCGGGGCGAGGACCGCTCAGGCGCCCGCCTGCACCGACAGGTGCGGCGCCAGCGCACGCAGAAACTCCGGCGCGTCGAACGCCGCACCCGCCGACACCACCCCCACGGCCCGCGTCCGCCCGGTCAGGACCCGCTCCACCGCCTCCACCGCCAGCGGCGCACTGATCGCATAGATGTCCCGCCCCGCGGCGGGCACGCGACGGTCCTCGCCCGCTCAGGCGCCCGCCTGCACCGACAGGTGCGGCGCCAGCGCACGCAGAAACTCCGGCGCGTCGAACGCCGCACCCGCCGACACCACCCCCACGGCCCGCGTCCGCCCGGTCAGGACCCGCTCCACCGCCTCCACCGCCAGCGGCGCACTGATCGCATAGATGTCCCGCCCCGCGGCGGAGATCCGGCGTTCCGCGTCACCGGAGCGGACGACCACGTCGACGACGAACGTCTGCGCGGACCGGCCTCGCTCGTCGACGGGGGCCGGTGCCGCCGCGTCGGGCGCGGCCAGGTCCGCGGCCGCCGTCGTCGTCATGTACGTGCGCACCTCCGGGACCGCCAGGTGGCTCGGCACCGTGACGATGTCGGCCATGCTGAACTCCGCGATGACGTCCTGCCGCCCGAGTGGCGCCGGGAACTCCCACGCCAGCGTCGGCAGGGCGTCGTCGTGGTACCGCAGCCGTCCGCCGCTGTAGCGGACCCGGCGGTCGGCCCGCCGCTCGCGCGACACCGCGCCCGCGGCGAGCGTTCCGGCGGTCGGGTGCCAGCTGCTCAGGCCGTAGGCGATGCGCACCTCGTCGGCCGCCGTCCAGTCCCCCATCGCGGCGGTGACCAGCAGGTCGCCGAGACCGCCGAAGAACGCCATCGCCGGGACCACCACGGTGTCCCCGGCACGCTCGGCGAACTGCGCGAACGTGTCCGCGTTCGCCTCGATCTCGGCCGCCACGTCCACGTACGGGATGCCCGCGCGCAACGCCGCCTCGATCAGCGGGGCGGCGGTCGTCGCGAACGGGCCGGCGCAGTTGATCACCGCCGCCGCACCGGCCAGGGCGCGGTCGAGCGCCACCGGGTCGTCCACCGATGCCGGCCGCGCCTCCAGCCCCGGTTCCGCCATCGCCAGCAGCTTCTCCCGGTCGCGGCCCAGCAGCAGCGGGACGTACCCGCGCTCACGCAGCTCCGCGACCACGAACCGCCCGGTGTGCCCGTACGCGCCGTACACCGCAACTCGTCCCATGCCCGCTCCACCCGCTCGAAGTGATCCGTTGCGGAAATCCTGTCCGACCGTCCGGCGACTGCCCAGTGTCCGGAACGACACGACCCATACACTTTCCGACATGAGATCTGTCGCGGTCGCCGCCACCGACGGGATGCTGCACTTCGAGCTGGCGCTGGCCTGCGAGGTCTTCGGCTCGGCGCCCGCCGCGGTGCGGGTGCCCTGGTACGACCTCAGCGTGTGCGGCACGCACCCGGTGCGGGCGGGCCGGTTCCTGGTCGAGCCGGACGACGGGTTCGACCGGCTGGCGCGCGCGGGCACCGTGGTCGTGCCCGCGCTGGCCGACGTCGACGAGGACCCGCCGGCCGGCCTGGTCGAGGCGGTGCGCGCCGCCCACGCGGCCGGCGCGCGAGTGGTGTCCCTGTGCACCGGCGCGTTCGTGCTCGCCGCCGCCGGCCTGCTGGACGGGTTGCGCGCGACCACCCACTGGGCCCACACCGGCGAGCTGGCCGCGCGCTACCCGCGGGTGACGGTCGACCCGGACGTGCTCTACGTCGACAACGGCCGCGTGCTGACGTCCGCGGGCAAGGCCGCGGCGATGGACCTGTGCCTGCACCTGGTCCGCCTCGACCACGGCTCGGCGATCGCCAACGTGGTGGCCCGCCGCCTGGTCGTGCCGCCGCAGCGCGACGGCGGCCAGGCCCAGTTCGTCAGCACCCCGGTGCCCGAGCCGGACGGCCATCCCCTGGCCGAGCTGCTGCCGTGGGTGATGAGCCGGCTGGACCAGCCGTTGACGGTCGAGGACCTGGCCCGCCGCGCGAACCTCAGCTCACGCCACCTGGCCCGCCAGTTCCACGCGGTCACCGGCACCACCCCGCTGCGATGGCTGCTGGCGCAACGGATCCGCCGCGCACAGGAGCTGCTGGAGACCACGGACGACAGCATCGACACCATCGCCGCGGCGGCGGGCATGGGCACCGCGACCACACTGCGGCGCCACTTCCAGCGCACGATCGGCGTGCCGCCGGACACCTACCGCCGCACGTTCCGCGCGTGACCGCGCCCGGTGCTGGACGCGCTGGCCGGCCACGTCGAGGTCCTCCGGCGTCATCCGCCGGCGCTACGAAGGCACGCCGGGAGACGGGGCACCGGCGCGTGCCTGACTGAGCTCGGGGCCCTCCGGGACCGGCGCGTAACCCCGGCGCACCGGGTAGCGCTTCATCAGGACGTAGAACGCCACCGCCGACACGACCAGCCCGACGAGCCAGGAGATGTCCGCCCCGCCCAGGACCTCGACCAGCGGTCCGGTGTAGAGGGCCGTGCTCATGAACGGGACCTCGACGGCGACGCCCACGGCGTAGGCGGTGATGGCGCGCCAGTCGGTCCCCTGGTACCGGCCGGCCGGGTTGAAGATGTCGGCGACGTCGTACCGCTCCTTGCGCACGAAGTAGAAGTCGACGAGGTTGATCGAGGTCCACGGGACGAGGACCACCGCCAGCAGCACGATGAAGTTCTCGAGGTTGTCGAGGAAGTCGCCGCGGCCGAGGATGGCGATCAGCACACCGGTCGCCGAGAGCAGCGAGACCGTGAGGACCCGGCCGCGCTTGGAGATCGTGCGGGCGTGGCGCAGCGCCCCGGTGATCGTGACCAGCGACATGAACGCGCCGTACAGGTCGACCGCGAGAATCGGCAGGCTGCTCAGCACCATGATCGCGAGGAACAGCCACGGCGCGAACCCCGCCTGCTCGGCGACGAAGCGGACCGAGCCACCGCCGAAGGCCTCCGGGGCCGCGGCGGCCAGGAGTGCGCCGAAGACGAACATCCACACCGAGGAGACGACCGAGCCGGCGTAGGTCCACCAGAACGTCGCCTTGGCCGAGGTGCGGGCGGGCAGGTAGCGGCTGTAGTCGGCGACGTACGGGGCGTAGGTCAGCTGCCAGGTCGCCGACAGCGTGACCGCGAGCAGGAACACGCCCCAGCTGAACTCGCCGGTGGCGAAGGCGCCGCCGACGTCGTTGCGGAAGAAGAACCCGATGGTCAGGACGGCGAACGCGATCGCCGTCACCCAGGAGACCGCGTTGACCCACACCTGCATCAACCGGTAGCCGAAGATCGCGATCACCGTCGCGGCGACGGTCGTCAGGACGATGCTGACGTCGACGTCCCAGCCCAGCAACTCGGCGAGGGCGTTGCCGGCGAGCACCGCGCCGCTGGCGATGTAGCCGAGGTACATGAGCACGACGAGCACGAGCGGGAGCACCGCGCCGCGGTACCCGAACTGCGCGCGGCTCTGGATCATCTGCGGGATGCCGAGCACCGGTCCCTGCGCGGAGTGCGCGGCCATGAAGACCGCGCCGATGCCGTGACCGGCCACCGCCGCGACGATCGCCCACGCGAGCGGCAGTCCCAGCGCCACCGCGACCGCGCCGGTGGCGATGGTGAGCATGTTCGCGTTGACGGTGAACCAGATCGGGAAGAGGCCGCGCGCCTTCCCGTACCGTTCGGAATGGGGGACGAAATCGATCGAATGCTTCTCGACCTGGAGGGTCTCGTTGGGCGCCATTTCCAGCCTTCCCTGGCGAATTCGGGCACCGTTGCCCGGAAATCCGGCCGTCACACAGCCTGCCGTTGGGGAAACGCTAGATCGCACCCTGGCTTCTGTAAAATCGTATTAATCGACACTCTGCATCTGCCGTTCAGATTCAAGCCTGCATCGGCGTTTCCGATGCACACCGCCGGAAACCTCCGCTTTCCCGGCCTCCCGCTGGTGGCGATAGTAGACGCAGCTCCGACGAAAGGTGTCCACGTGATGAACCATGGCGACTGGGTGCGTGCGGCGGCGCGGCTGCGGCCGCGGACCGCGGCCTTCGTCGACGGCGACTGGGTCGAGGCGAAGTCCGGCAAGACCTTCACCGACACCAACCCCGCGACCGGACAGGTCGTCGCCGAGGTCGTCGCGTGTGAGGCCGACGAGATCGACCTCGCGGTCTCCGCGGCGCGGCGGGCGTTCGAGGACGGCCGGTGGTCGCGGCTGGCGGTCGCCGAGCGGAAGCGGCGGCTGCTCGCCCTCGCCGGGCTGATCCGGGACAACGCGGACGAGCTGGCGCTGTGCGACACGGCCGACGTCGGCAGGCCGATCGCCGACACGTCCGGCATGGACGTGCCCGCCACCGCGGACTGCTTCGCCTGGTACGCCGAGGCCATCGACAAGCTCTACGACGAGGTCGCGCCCACTCCCCCGGGCAACTTCGCGGTCATCCGCCGCGTGCCGCTGGGCGTCGTCGGCGCCGTCGTGCCGTGGAACTTCCCGCTCGACATCGCCGGCTGGAAGCTCGCGCCGGCGCTGGCCGCGGGCAACAGCGTGGTGCTCAAGCCCGCCGAGCAGTCCCCGCTGTCCGCGCTGCGCCTGGCCGAGCTGGCCGTCGAAGCGGGCATTCCGGACGGCGTGCTCAACGTCGTGCCCGGTCTCGGCGAGACCGCCGGGCAGGCGCTGGGCAGGCACCCGGACGTCGACGTGCTCGCGTTCACCGGCTCGACCCCGGTGGGCGGGCTCTTCCTGCGCTACGCCGGGGAGTCCAACCTCAAGCAGGTCTGGCTGGAATGCGGCGGCAAGAGCCCGGTGGTCGTGTTCGACGACGCCGATCTCGACGCGGCGGCCGGCCTGGTCGCGTTCGGGTTCTGCGCCAACTCCGGCCAGGTCTGCTCGGCCACCACCCGCCTGCTGGTCCAGCGGTCGATCGCCGCGGACTTCCTCGACCGGCTCGTGGCCGAGGTGCGGAAGTGGGTGCCCGGCGACCCGCTGGACCCGGCCACGAAGCTCGGGCCGATGGTGGACGAAGCCGCCGCGATCCGCGTCCAGCGCGCCGTCACCGAGAGCACCGGAACCGTCCACATCGGAGGATCCCGGCGCGGCGCCTTCCTGGATCCGGCCGTCGTCTCCGGGCTGCGCCCGGAGGACCCGCTCGTGGCCGAGGAGCTCTTCGGCCCCGTGCTGGCGGCGCTGACGTTCGACTCCGAGGCCGAGGCGATCCGTCTCGCCAACGACACCCCCTTCGGGCTCGCCGCTTCGGTGTGGACCCGCGACCTCGCCCGGGCCCACCGGGTGTCCGGGGAGATCCACGCCGGCACCGTGTCGGTCAACACCGTCGACGCGCTGAGCACGGCCACTCCGTTCGGCGGGTTCAAGCAGTCCGGCTTCGGCCGGGACCTGTCGGTGCACTCCTTCGACAAGTACACCGGGCTCAAGACCGTCTGGACCGCCTACGCCTGACCGCCGCCGGTGAGCTCGCAGCCGGTCTCGGTCTCCAGGTAACGCAACACCAGCGCCCGCGCCCGGGGCACCGACACGCTCGAATTCCGGCCCACGACGTGCAACCCGTAGGCGTCCTCCAGGGCGACCGCGTTGGCGGCGACGTCGGCGACCGGCCCCCGCAGCCGGAACACGCCGGCGTCGCGGCCGTGCGCGAGCGCGGCGGAGTACAGCGACACCTCGCGGTCCCACAGCGCCGTCATCAGCGCGGCGTGGGTCCGGCTGCGCGAGGCGTGGACGTGCGTCTCGTACAGCACCCGGCACACCGGGTCGTTCTCGTCGGCGGGCAGCCCGGCCTCGACGATCCGCACGAGACGGCCCCGCGGATCGGTCTCGCTGTCCGCCGCCTCCGCGCGTCCCCAGTAGAACCGGTCGACCGCGTCCTGGTGCACCTCGAGCAGCAGCTCGTCGAGGTCGCGGTAGTAGTAGCTGACCAGCCCGGCCGACAGACCGGCCTCCTCGGCCACGTCCCGCACGCGCAGCCCGGTCAGGCCCCGGCGCAGGATGGCTCGGCCTGCCGCGGCCACGATCTCGTCGCGGCGCTTCGCCTGGTCCTTAGGTCGTGCCACGATCTGAATTCTTGATGGTCTGCATCAAAAAACTCACGCCGCCTCTCGCCGAAGTTCCTGGGCGCAAGTCTTGCACATCTGGCTGCCTTGCGGTCATTCTTTGCGCTACGTCGCAAAGAATACGGAGACGCGCATGAACCACCCCCTCGCCCGCCTGACCCGCGATGAGGTCGCCCGCAACCGCGAGCTGCTCCACGACGCCGGGATCGCCACCGCCGACACCCGCTTCGCCCTGGTGTCGCTGCACGAGCCCGCGAAGGCGGAGGTGCTGGCGTGGGCCCCCGGCCAGGCGCTGGACCGGCGGGTCCGGTCGCTGCTGCTCGACCGCCGCACCGGGGAGGTACGCGAGGTGCTGGTCTCGGTGACCGAGGGCCGCGTGCTGGCCGACCGGGTCGTCGCCGTGGTCGCCGAGGGGCAGCCACCGATCCTGCACGAGGAGTTCGACCTGGTCGAGGAGATCCTCTGGAAGGACGAGGCCTGGAACGCGGCCATGCGGCGGCGCGGCATCACCGAACCGCGCTCGGTCCGGGTGTCCGCCCTGAGCGCCGGCTGCTTCGGCATCCCCGGGGAGGAGGGCCTGCGCCTGGTGCGCTGCCTGGCGTTCCTGCAGCTGAACGAGGACGACAACATCTGGGCGCACCCGATCGACGGGGTCGTGGCCTACGTCGACCTGATCGGCCGCCGCGTGCACGACCTCATCGACGAGGGCCCGGTGGAGATCCCGGTGACCGCCTACGACTACCACCTGGACGACCCGGCCCGGCCGTCGCGGACCACGCAGAAGCCGATCGAGATCACCCAGCCCGAAGGGCCCAGCTTCACCGTCGACGGCGACGTCGTGACGTGGGAGAAGTGGCAGTTCCGCGTCGGCTTCAACGCCGTCGAGGGCCTGACCCTGCACCAGATCGGCTTCGCCGACGGCGACCGGGTGCGGCCGATCGTCTACCGGGCCTCGGTCGCGGAGATGGTCGTGCCCTACGGCGACCCCGGCCCGGTGCGGTTCTGGCAGAACTACTTCGACGCCGGCGAGTACTCGCTGGGCAAGGAGGCCAACTCGCTGACGCTGGGCTGCGACTGCCTGGGCGAGATCCACTACCTCGACGCCACGCTGCACGACGACGACGGCCACCCGCGCACGATCCGCAACGCGATCTGCATGCACGAGGAGGACGCCGGCGTGCTGTGGAAGCACACCGACGGCTACAACGGCAGCGTCTCCACCCGCCGCCAGCGCCGGATGGTCGTGTCGTTCTTCGTGACCGTCGGCAACTACGACTACGGCTTCTACTGGTACTTCTACCTCGACGGCACGATCGAGCTGGAGTGCAAGGCCACCGGCATCGTGTTCGCCTCCGCCTACCCCGGTGACGGGCCGGACGGCGCCGAGTACCCGTGGGCGAGCGAGATCGCGCCCGGCGTGGGGGCGCCCTACCACCAGCACCTGTTCTCCGCCCGGCTGGACATGATGGTCGACGGCCTGACCAACGCCGTCGACGAAATCGACGTCCAGCGCGTCCCGATGGGACCGTCCAACCCGTACGGCAACGGGTTCACCCGCAGGATCACGCGCCTGGCCAAGGAGTCCGAGGCCGCGCGGCTGGCCGACGGCAACCGGGGCCGCGTGTGGCGGATCAGCAACACCGAACGGCGCAACGCGCTCGGCCGGCCCGTCGCCTACACGCTGCACCCGGAGGGCCTGCCGACGTTGCTGGCCGACGATCAGTCGTCCATCGCGCGCCGGG
Organism: Amycolatopsis ruanii; assembly: GCF_003385175.1. Classification (NCBI taxonomy): domain Bacteria; kingdom Bacillati; phylum Actinomycetota; class Actinomycetes; order Pseudonocardiales; family Pseudonocardiaceae; genus Amycolatopsis; species Amycolatopsis ruanii. Next base: position 7,102 of record NZ_PQHY01000012.1, on the reverse strand, counting down.
CGGCGTTCACCCGCAAGCACCTGTGGGTCACCGCCTACGACGAGAACGAGCGGTTCCCGTCGGGCGAGTACGTGAACCAGAACGACGGCCGGACCGGGATCGACACCTGGGTCCGCGCCGACCGCGACCTCGACGGCGCCGACGTGGTGGTGTGGCACACCTTCGGGCTCACCCACTACCCGCGCACCGAGGACTGGCCCATCATGCCGGTGGACCACACCGGGTTCGTGCTCAAGCCGACCGGCTTCTTCGACACCAACCCGGCGCTCGACACACCCGCCCCGCAGCCGCGCCACGCCTCCTGCTGCCACCCGGCCCAGCAGTGACGGGGGCCACCGTGAGCACCAGCCATCCCGACCTGGTCATCGTCAACGCCGAGGTGTTCTCGGCCGCACCGGGCGCCACCTCGGTGGCGATCAGCGGCGGGCGCATCCAGGCGGTCGGCCGGGCACCCCTGGACGAGCTGGCCGGTCCGCGCACCGAGGTCGTCGACGCCCGCGGCGCGACGCTGCTGCCCGGGTTCACCGACGCCCACGTCCACCCGCTGGCCGCCGGCGTCCAGTTGCTGACGTGCGACCTGTCCCGGCTGCCGCACTCACCCGAGCGGTACCGGGCGGCGATCCGGGCCTACGCCGAGGACCATCCCGGGCTCGAGTGGATCAGCGGCAACGGCTGGTTCGGCGACACCTTCCCGGGCGGGCTGCCGCACCGCGACTTCCTCGACGAGATCCTGCCGGACCGGCCCGCCGTCTTCGTCAGCCACGACGGGCACGGCGTGTGGGCCAACAGCCGGGCCCTCGAACGCGCCGGGATCGGCGAGCAGACCCCCGACCCGCCCAACGGCCGGATCAACCGGGATCCGGACGGGCGCCCCACCGGGGTGCTCGTCGAACGCGCGGGCGATCTCATCACCTCGCTGCTGCCGCCGATCACCGCGGAGTTCGCCGAAGCCGCGCTGCTGGCCGCTCAGCGGCACCTGCACTCGATGGGTGTCACCGGGTGGCAGGACGCGTGCGTCGGTTCGCTGTGGGGGCTGCCGGACCCGCTGCCGACCTACCTGAAGCTCGCGGGCGAGGGCCGGCTGACCGCACGGGTCGCCGGCGCGCTGTGGTGGTCGGCGGAGGACGGTCTCGGCCAGCTGGATTCGCTGGAAGAACGGCGGGCGGCAGGCACCGTCGGCCGGTTCCGCGCCACGACGGTGAAGATCATGCAGGACGGTGTGTGCGAGAACTGCACGGGCGCGATGCTCGAACCGTACGCCGGCAACTTCCACCACGGCACGGAGTCGGGGCTGTCGTTCATCGATCCGGAGCAGCTGAAGCGGATCTGCGTGGAGCTGGACCGGCGCCGGTTCCAGATCCACATGCACGCGGTCGGCGACCGGGCCGTCCGGGAATGCCTCGACGCGCTGGAAGCCGCCCGCGCCGCCGGCCCCGGGCACGACAACCGGCACCAGATCGCGCACGTGGACGTGGTCTCCCCCGACGACGTGCCGCGGTTCGCCGAGCTCGGGGTCATCGCCAACATCCAGGCGCTGTGGGCGCGGCGGGACCGGGAGATCGTCGAGCGCAAGCTGCCACTGCTCGGCCCGCACCGGGAGCCGCACCACTTCCCGTTCGGAGCGCTGCACCGGGCCGGGGCGCGGCTGGCGATGGGCAGCGACTGGCCGGTCACCGACCCGAACCCGCTGTGGGCGATCTACACGGCCGCCACCCGGCTCGGCCCGCCGGAGGACCCGCACGCGGTCGGCGAGGGTGTGCTGTCCGAGCCGCTGGAACCGGTGCAGGCCATCGACCTGCGGGTGGCGCTGGCGGCGTACACGGCGGGCTCGGCCTACGCCAACCACGCGGACGGCGAGACGGGAGTGATCGCGCCGGGCATGCTCGCCGACCTCGCCCTGCTGGACCGGCCGATCCTGTCCGGTGAGCAGGTCAGCGCCGCGAAGACGGTGCTCACGCTCGTGGGGGGCGAGGAGGTGCATCGCGATATCTGAGCCCTCCTTCACCCTCGTGCAGCTGCGGTACTTCGAGGCGGCGGCCCGGCACCTGAGCATGACCGCCGCCTCACGCGAGCTGATGGTGTCGCAGTCGGCGGTCTCCACCGCGGTCGCCCAGCTCGAACGGGAGCTGGGGGTGCAGCTGCTGCTGCGCCACCACGCTCGTGGGCTGAGCCTGACCACGGCGGGGCAGGCGTTCCACCGGCGGGTCCTCGACTTCCTGGCCCACGGCGCCGAACTCGTCGAGGCGGCGCGACAGGCGGGTACGGAGCTGGTGGGCACGCTGACGGTCGGCTGCTTCGCCACGCTCGCGCCGTTCCGCCTGCCGGGCCTGCTGGCCGAGTTCGAACACCGGCACCCGCGGGTGGTGGTGTCCGTGCGGGAAGGCGAGCACTCCGCGATCAAGGCCGCGCTGCGGGGCGGGGAGTACGAGGTCGCGCTGCTGTACGGCTACGACCTCGACGACGACATCGATCACGTCGTGGTGGACACCGCGCCGCCGTACGCCCTCGTGGGCCCCGACCACCCACTGGCCGGGAGCGGCACGGTGTCGCTGGCGCAGCTCGCCGGAGAGCCCATGGTGCTGCTCGACCTGCCCAACAGCCGGGAGTACCTCCAGTCGATCCTGCGCGAGGCGGGGGTGGAACCGCGCATCCGGCACCGCAGCGCCGGTTACGAAACCGTGCGGGCCCTGGTGGCGCACGGTCAGGGCTTCGCGCTGCTCAACCAGCGCCCCCCAGCGGAGACCACGTACGCCGGAGCACGCGCGGTCCCCTTGGAACTGAGCGACGACGTCCAGCCGCTGGACATCGTGGTGGCGTGGATGCGGGGCGCCCGCACGACCCGCAGGGCGCAGGAGTTCATCACACTCTGCCGGCAGATGTACGCGCGATGCCGCCCGGCGGTCACCGAGGACCCGACGGCTCACGGATTTCCCGGCTGCGCCGACGAGTTCCCCGCGGTTGCGGGCGGTTGATCCGGGCCCTGGTCCGGACGCCGGCTGGTCTTCGTCTACTTCGGAGCCTGGCTTTCGGTCAGCCGGTCGATGCCGAGGGTGGCGACGAGGTCTTCGTGGAGTTGGAACCAGACCCGGTGGCAGGAGTCCACATCGGTCTTGCCGATCCAGTTGTGCTGCCCGCTTCTGGCCTTGCGCAGCGCCGATCGGTAGGCCCTGTCACTGTGGCCGTTGGGAGCGAACCGGTCCGTCCCGGCCGGTTTGATCTGCCAGTCCGTTACGGCCCGCAGCAGGCGCGCGTTGAGCGGCAGGAACTCGCGGTAGACAGCCGCTACCACGTCTTCCGACCACCCGTCGATGTCGGCGAACGCGCCATGCTGCACCCAGCCCGCGCGCTCAGACTCGCGCAGCACCCGCAGTGCCTCGTCATGGTTCGTTCCGGCACGCTCGGCTACTGCCCGGCTGTTCGCGAACCCCAGGAGGCGTACCGCGTGCAGGACGGGCAGTTCCAGCAACGACTGATCGGTCATGGCGATTTGTCCTGTCTGGCGCTGAGCCGGTTCACGTATTGCTGGCACGCCTGCGGGGAGCGGAAACCCATGGCCTCCGCGATCTGCGCCCACGTCAGCCCCTGGTTTCGCGCGGTGAAGAGCAGACCGATCTCCACACCCTCGACCTCGGCCCGAGCCGCCGGGAGCAGTGCCAGCGCGGCCAGGAGCTCATCGGGGGTCAGGTCGGCTGAGCGCCAGAGCGCGTACTGCGTCAGATCGACCGCCGTCGGCGGGACCGGCGCGGGTCGCCACGGGCGCGGTTCGAGTTCGTCCGCGCCCAGTTCGAGCAGGACGTCTTGGGCGTCGCGCTCACGCTGAGCCTGCGCATGCTCGGCGCTGACGCGTCGTTCGAGATCGCGCTTCCGTTCCACGACAACCATCCTGCTACTATCAACATATTGTTGTCAACGTTTCGTTGATAGGCGTGTTGATGCCGGCGGCGCTCACTGACGCGACCCGCGCGAACTCGGGAGGCAAGGCCGCAACGCTCGGTGTGCTGCTGCGCGAGGGGTTGCCGGTGCCGGATGGGTTCGTGGTGCCCTGCGGCCGGCAGCAGCCCGGTTCCGCGGTCGGGCGCTCGCTACGCGACGCGATCGCCCGGGAGCTTGCGCGGCTGGGTGACCCGGTGGTGGCGGTGCGTTCTTCCGCGACGGACGAGGACACCGCCGGTGCTTCGGCGGCGGGCCAGTACGAGAGCGTCATCGGCGCTCGGGGTGTCGACGACGTGTGTGAGGCGATAGCGGCCTGCTGGGAGTCGGTCCGCGCCACGCGGGTGGGCGAGTACTGGAGCCGGACAGCCGGCCGCACCGCACACCTCGTTCCCGGCATGGCGGTGCTCGTGCAGCGCGTGATCGAGGCGGAGGTGTCCGGCGTCTTGTTCACACCCCAACAGCCGGGAGCACCGACTCGGATCGACGCATCGTGGGGTCTGGGCCTGGCCGTCGTGGGCGGCACCGTCACCCCCGACACCTACGAGGTCGCGCCCGACGGAACCATCGGCTGCTGGGTCGGAAGCAAACGGACTCGAACGGACCTCGACCACGAGCACAGCGGCGTCGTCACCAGCACGGTCGCACCGGACAAGCAGGCCGCGCGAGCACTGGATGACGCCACGGCAGCGACGCTGACGGATTTGGGCGCGCGCGTAGCGGGGATTCTCGGAACCCCGCAAGACATCGAATGGGCGGTCGCCGAAGGTGCGGTGTGGATTCTGCAGGCACGCCCCATCACCGCGCCCTTGCCCCCGAGCCGCGTGCCCGGCGCGATCGGATCACTGAGCGGAACGCCCGGCTCCCACGGAGCGGTCACCGCGGCGGCGCGGATCGTGCGCGGTCCCTCGGACTTCCCGCGCGTGCGCCCCGGTGAAATCGTCGTCTACCCCTACACCGATCCCGCTTGGACGCCGCTGTTCACCATCGCCGCCGGTGTCGTCACCGAGACCGGCGGCGCGCTGTCGCACGCCGCGATCGTCGCCCGGGAGTACGGCATCCCCGCCGTCCTCGGTGTCGCGGATGCCACCACCCGCATCGGCAACGGTGACCGGATCGCGCTCGACGGGACAGCCGGAACCATCACCGTCCGCTGACCCGGCCCACCCGCGGAAAGGACACGCTCGTGGCAACCAGATACCTCTACATCGCCCGCCACGGTGACGCCGACGCCTTCGGAAATCTCACCGACACCGGGCGACGGCAAGTCCGCCTGCTCGGCCGGCGCCTGGCGCACTTACCCATTGACGCCGTGTGGCATTCCCCGCTGCCCCGCGCTGCCGACAGTGCACGGGAACTGAACATCTTCCTCAGCGGCAGTGCCCCTGTCGGTGAGGCGGCCGAACTGATCGACCACGTGCCCTACGTGCCGGCGCCGGAGGAAACCCCACCGTCCTGGGTGCCGTTCTTCGACGGCTACGACGCCGACGAGGCCGCGGCGGGCCACAAGATCGCCCAAAGCCTCACCGCGAGGTTCGCCACCGCCCCCGACCAGGACGACGACGTTCACGAAGTGCTGATCACCCACGCCTACCCGATCGCGTGGCTCGTCCGCCACGCCTTGGCCGCCCCAGCGGTGCGGTGGCTGGGACTCAGCAGCGCCAACGCGGCGCTGACGGTCATCGAGAACCGGCCCAAGCTACCGCCGAGCGTCGTCATGTTCAACGAGATGAGCCACCTACCCCCCGACCTCCGATGGACGGGTTCCCCAAGACACCGCGCCCCTGAACGGCAAAGACAATCACGGCGACGCCGGCGGTGGCACGCCCTGGGCAGTTCTCGCATAGAAAGACGCAGCGGCCCGTCTACCTGGATAACGGGCCGCTGCCCCTGAGAAAATAGAGAATTTCCCAGTACAGCATGGGGCAGTTGCGGCACAGTCGCGCTGGTCTGGGTCGGCGTGGAACACCGCGCGCGCTGGTTTCGCTCCCGCTCCCCCATTGGTGAACTCGGCCGGCGACCGCACCGGTTCGCGCGGCCGCTGGGTCACCGGACCTGGCCGGTCCGGTATTGCCCCACGATGGCATCCCACTCCCGTTCGGCGTCGCGTCCCTCCGCAGACCCGAGGTCCTGATCGATGAGAGTCAGCACTTCTCTGGCACGCGCAAGGGGAATACCAACCTCCTGAGTAAGCACCCTGAGGAGATTGAAGGGCGTAGCCGCGAACGGCGCCGATCTCATGTACGAGATCAGTTCGGCAAGCGAACCGCCGGCTACGACCATCCGCCCGGCCTCAGTGAATGCCTCGTCCACGCCACTGTTATCCGGTGAAGATGACTTCGACATCAGTGTAGCTCCCCCACGGTCCTGCCTCCTTGACGTCCTGAGCCTCACTCCAAATTGCTCCCGCCTGCTGATCTTGCAATCGACGAGGCGCACGCTTCCCATCCACCCTATTGCAGCGCCACTACATTCCAGCTGAACGTGAACTGACCTCCAGCACCTGGCGATCCACCTCGCCGACCCCTCACACTGCCAGTGTGGTGCGCTAGACCGCTTGACCTGCGGCTTTGGAGGATTCCCTGGTTGGCTGGGGCACTTTGGGGCAGTGCGGTTCCGTTCAATTCCGTTTAATGCCGCTCTAAGGGATGTCTCGTAACCCGGTGCCGGGCTAGCTGCTCCGGTAGTTGATCATGATGCTGTGGTGCGGGTGATCACAGCATCGCGGCCGGAGTGGATTGGCCCGTTCACCGGGCTGGAGCCGGCCCAGTTCCGCACGCTCGTGCGGCTGGTCGCCAAGCGAGGCGGGGACGAAATCGCGGACGGCCGAGCAGGCCGACAGTGGGCGTTGCCGCTGGCCGACCGCGTTCTGCTGGTGGCGACCTACTGGCGGACGAACCTGACGATGCGCCAGATCGGGCCGCTGTTCGGCGTGTCGCATTCCGCGGCTCATCGGATGATCGACACGGTCGGACCGCTGCCGGCGCTGGCCCCGGTCCGCAAACGCCGGATCGATGCGGTCGCGATCGTGGACGGCACCCTCGCCCCGACCCGCGATCACCGGCTGGCCACGCCGTCGAAGAACTACCGGTACTCCACCAACGTGCAGGTCGCGATCGACCCCGAGACCCGGCTGGTGATCGCCACCGGCGACCCGCAACCAGGCAGCCGC